>NZ_JBSFLV010000003.1:0-181026 GCF_053599215.1 Streptomyces sp. NPDC001002
GAGGTGTTGACCATCGCGGAGGCGACACCCGCGTCCCGGGGCTCGACACCCAGGGTGGCCAGGGACATGGCGGGCATGAACGCCGTACCCATGCCGAGACCGAGCAGCAGCATCGCGGGCAGGATGATCGAGGCGTACGACGAGCCGATCTCCAGCTGCGTCATCAGCAGCATGCCGACCGCGGCGACCAGGAAGCCGGGGCCCATGAGCAGGCGGGCCGGCAGGCGGGTCATCAGGCGGGTGCCGATCTGGGTGGAGCCGACCATCATGCCGACGATCATCGGCAGGAAGGCGAAGCCGGTCTCGATCGGCGAGAAGCCCTTCACGACCTGGAGGTAGTAGGTCAGGAAGAGGAAGGTGCCGAACATCGCGATGATGGCGATGCCGAGCGAGAGGTAGATACCGCCGCGGTTGCGGTCGGTGATCACGCGCAGCGGCAGCAGCGGGGCCTTGACCTTGGCCTCGACGACGACGAACGAGATCAGCAGGACCGCGGACGCGATGAACAGCGCGACGGTGGAGGTGTCGCCCCAGCCGTCGGACTCGGCGCGGGTGAAGCCGTAGACCAGCGAGACCAGACCGAGGGTGGACAGCAGCACGCCCGGGATGTCGAGCGGGTTGCGGTTGCGGCCGCCCTCGGGCTCACGGATGACGAAGTAGGCGCCGAGCGCGGCGACGATGGCGAAGGGGATGTTCACGAAGAACGTCCAGCGCCAGTCCAGGTACTCGGTCAGCACACCGCCGAGGATGAAGCCGACGGCGCCACCGCCACCGGCGATCGCACCGTAGATGCCGAAGGCCTTGGCGCGCTCCTTGGCGTCCGTGAACATCACGGCGAGCAGGGAGAGCGCGGCCGGGGCGAGCAGGGCGCCGAAGACACCCTGGAGGGCGCGGGCGCCGAACATCATGGCGCCGCTGGTGGCGGCACCGCCGAGCGCGGAGGCCAGGGCGAAACCGACCAGACCGACGACGAAGGCGCGCTTGCGGCCCCAGAGGTCGGCGATGCGGCCGCCGAAGAGGAGGAGCCCGCCGAAGGCGAGGGCGTAGGCCGTGACGACCCACTGCCGGTTGCCGTCGGATATGCCCAGGTCGGTCTGGGCGGAGGGCAGGGCGATGTTCACGATGGTCGCGTCGAGCACGACCATCAGCTGGGCGAGCGCGATGAAGACGAGCGCCTTCCAGCGGTTGGCGTCGCCGGACGTCGCCGGCACGCCGTTAGCCTTGGTGGCTGTTTCAGACATGGGGGTACCCACTTCGGTACTTCGGGACGGAAAAAGATGGAAAAGAAGACTGTGTCCTGAACGGCCTGTCGTCGTTGACGGCCGGTGGTGTGCCGGACGCGCTGTGGAAGGTGCGGCGCGGCACTGAGTCGGTTCTGAAGATGTCGAGAACGTTGTGCGGTGTTGAGACTCCCCCGTGACTCCTGACTAATCGGTCGGTCGTCGTCAGACCCTGCGCAGGTCCTCCATGGTCATCGCCGTACCCGGCAGCACGGAGGGGGCCGGGGCCCGCAGTCCGTCCAGGAACAGCTGCAGATGGCGGTGGACGAAGCGGTCCACGCTGAAGCACGCCGTACCGGCCAGGGGCCGGCTCAGCTGGGCGACGGCCATCATGATGTCGCCGACGTCCACGTCGGTGCGGAGCTGACCGGCCGCCTTGGCGCGGCCCATGATCTCCCCGATGAGCTCCTCGCACCGCTCGCGGGCGTCCACCAGATCCGGGTGGTGCTGGTCGAAGGTGCTGGAGATCATCGGGCACAGCGCGGTGACCCGCTCGTCGGCGGCCGCGTGCACGAAGCGCTCCAGCGCCCCGAACGCGTCCCCGTTCTCCGCGAGCGCCACCTCGGCCGCCTCGGTCGTCCGGTCCATGACGGAACAGACGACCTCACGGACCAGCGCGTCGCGGTCGGGGAAGTTGCGGTACACCGTGGCGTTGCCCACGCCTGCCCTGCGGGCGATCTCGTCGAGCGGCACGTCAGGGCCGAACTCCGTGAACATCTCGCGGGCGGCGGTGACGATCCGCTCCCGGTTGCGCAGGGCGTCGGCTCGTGGCCGGGGCACCTTGCGCTGCACGGGACTCGCGGTCGTCATGGCGGTCACGGCGTACTCCTTCAAGTCGTTGGCTTTGCGATCAGGTTGTGAGGCCGGATCCCGGGATCCGGGGAAGCAGTCCCCGTTTCGCTCGGACGCCTGATTAAACGGGGAAACGATCCCCGGTTATTTCCCGACCTGACGAAGACTTCCTGTGACCTGAGTCACATGCCCTCCGGGCGGAAACCTCCGTTCGGGCTCCTCCAGCGCGCGCCCCCGCACCCCGCGACCCAGGGTGATCGAAAGGGCGCAGCCAGAGACCGGCGGCTGCCATGGACGAAGGGCCCGTGCATGCCGCCTGAGCGATCCCAGCCGCTCCGCCGTCGGATACGCCCGCGCCGCGTGGCCGCCCTCGCGTCGGTGACCGCGCTGACCCTCGCGGTCAGCACCTCGGCCGGCACCGGGCACCTCACGGCCGGCTCCACGACGGCCGGCGCCGGCTCGGTCGCCCTGGCCCGCTCCGCCGCCTTCGGCCCCTGCATGATCAGCGGCGGCCACACCGTCCAGATGTCGGAGGGCGTGCCCACCCCCGGCGGCTACTCCCGCTCCACCGGCACGGTCCGCGCCCTGACCCTGATGGTCGACTTCTCGGACGCGCCCGGAAAGGGCACCGCGCTCGACCGCTTCCACGAGTTCTTCCCGCAGACCCAGGAGTGGTTCACCGCCGCCTCCTACGGCCGCCTCGACTACCGCCCCGAGACCCCGGTCCCGCGCTGGCTGCGCATGCCCAAGTCCTTCAAGGCGTACGGCATAGAGCGCGGCGCGCCCTTCGACCCCGGCTACCGCGAGCTGGTCCAGGACATCGTCTCCGCCGCCGACCCGGACGTCGACTTCCGCTCGTACGACTTCCTGAACGTGCTGGTCACCCCGAACGCGGGCCCCTCCGCGCTGGACACGGTCCTGTCGGTGACGTTCGCGGGGAACATGGACGCCCCGGTCGCCGACGGCGTCCCCGTGGCGAACGCCTCCTTCGTCTACTCCCGCCAGGACGACGGCTCCGGCTCCTACGCGCAGACCGGCTACCGCGTGCTCCCGCACGAGAACGGCCATGTCTTCGGCCTGCCCGACCTCTACACCCAGGAGGGCGGCGGCTCGGTCGGGCACTGGGACATCATGAGCGAGGACTGGGGCGCCAACAACGACCTGCTGGGCTGGCACAAGTGGAAGCTTGGCTGGCTGGACGCCTCCCAGGTCGGCTGCGCGGCGAGCCGGGGCACGACCGAGTACACGCTGACCCCGCTGGCCCGCCCGGGCGGCGCCAAGCTGATCTTCGTCCCGGTCACCACCCGCACCGGCTACGCCCTGGAGCTGCGCACCCGCGAGGGCAACGACGAGACCGTGTGCCGGCCGGGTGTCCTGGTCTACAAGGTCGACGCCGACGTGGACACCGGCATGGGCCCGGTCACGGTCTACGACTCCAAGCGCGACAGCGGCGGCTGCACCCGCAGCCCGAACGTCAACGCCGAGCTCTCCGACGCCCCCTTCACCCCCGGCGAGACCTTCAAGGACCCGCGCCGCGGGATCCAGATCTCGGTGGCCGGAGCCGATCTGGCCGGGGACTACCGGGTGCGGGTCACCCGCCGGTGACGGGCCGCGGGGCGGTGCGCGGACAGGACGGCGCATTACGGTAGGCCTGCCCTGATTGCCGTACCGGAGATGTGATGGCCGCGAACCGCACGTTGGACGCCCTTGCCGATGCTTCAGCGGTGCCGGCGGAGGCGGTCACGCCTCTGATCAGAGGGATCGCCGTACTGCGGGAGCTGACCGAGGCCGGCGGCACGGTCAGTCCGAGCGGCCTGGAGCGGGCCACCGGACTCGCCCGCTCCACGGTCGACCGCATCACCGCGACCCTCGCACGCATGGGATACGTCCGCCTCGACGGCCGCGACGCGATCCTCACCCCCCGCCTGATGGAGCTGGGCAACGCCTATCTCTCCGCCCTGCGCCTGCCCGCGCTGCTGGACGCGCGCGCCGACGCCCTCGCCGACGAACTGGACGAGTCGGTGTCCCTGGCGGTCGCCGACCGCGACGGCATCCGCTTCATCCACCAGGCCACCCGCCGCCGCGCGATGTCCCTCAGCTTCCGCATCGGCGACCTGCTGCCGGCCGAACGCACCGCGCCGGGCCCGCTGTTCGCGACGGAGTGGACGGCACGCGAGTGGCGCACCTGGCGCACGCGCCGGTCGGCGGACCCGCAGGACCGCGGCTTCCCGGCCCTGCCGCCGCACGAACACACCGACCGGGAGACCGACTTCGAGCGCCGCGCGTCCCAAGCCGCCCAGGACGGCTGGGCGTTGGACGACGAACTGATCGAACCGGGCCTGGTCGCGGTCTCGATGCCGGTACGGGACCCCCGCACCGGCAAGATCGCCTGCGCGGTCAGCGTGGTCAGCCACACCAGCCGGCACACCGCCGCCGACCTGCGCGACACCCTGCTGCCGAGGCTGCGGACGGCGGTCGCGGACATGCAGGAGGAGCTGCGCACCGCACCTCCCCCGGCCCCCGGCACGGCCCCCTCCGGACTGGCCGGCTGGACCGGCGCGTCCAAGCAGGAACTGGGCCGGGAGTTCATCGAATCGCTCGCCCGTGGGCTCACCGTCCTGACGGCGTTCGGCGAGGGCCGCGCCGCCCTCACCCTCACCGAGGTCGCCCAGTCCACAGGGCTCGCCCGCGCCACCGCCCGCCGCGCCCTCATCACCTACGAGCACCTGGGCTACATCGCCGCCGAGGACCGCGTCTTCCGCCTCACCCCGCGCGTCCTGAACCTCGGCTACCCCCCGCTGTCCCGGATCGCCCTCCCCGGGATCGCCACCCCGCACCTGGCCGAACTCTCCGCGCAGGTCCACGAGTCGTCCTCTCTCGCGATCCTCACCGGCGACGAGATCCAGTACACCGCCCGCGTCGCCACCAGCCGCATCATGAGCGTCAACATCACCATCGGCACCCGCCTGCCCGCGTACGCCACCTCGATGGGCCGGGTGATCCTGGCCGGCCAACCCACCCCGCACTTCCCGGAGTTGCGCCCCCTCACCCGGCACACCCTCACCGACCCCGACGCCCTGCGGGCCGAGCTGGACCGCGTCCGCGCGAACGGATACGCCCTGGTCGACGGGGAGTTGGAGGAGGGCCTGCGGTCGATCGCGGTCCCGGTGCGCGAGCGCGGCGGGCAGATCGTGGCCGCCGTGAACGTCGCTCTGCACAGCAGCCGCCGCACCGCCGAGGAGTGCGTCCAGGACATCCTGCCCGCCCTGCGCGCCACGGCCGACCGCATCGAGGCGGACGTGCGGATCGCGGGGCGCTTCCGGGCGGTACCGCTCACCTGATACCTTCGCGAAGGAATGTTATTCGACGGAGGGGGAGTCCGAGCGATGACGGTACTGGTGGATACGACAGGTACGGAGACGGGCCCGCGGCACCGGCCCGCGTACCTCGTCTTCTGTGACGTCGACGAGACGCTGATCAGCTGCAAGAGCATGTTCGAGTTCGCCCGCTTCCAGCGCGTGCGCCGGTACGGGGACGCCGGGGCGCGGTGGTACGAGGAACTCGCCGGGGAACTGCGCCGGCAGTCCGCCGCCGGGGCCGCGCGGGAGGACGTCAACCGGTCCTACTACCGCGCCTACGCCGGTGAGAGCGCGGCCACGATGACCGCCCTCGGCCGCGAGTGGTTCGACCTCGCCTCGCAGGACCCCGGGTTCTTCATCGCGTCCACCGTGACGGAGCTGAACGGGCACCGGGCCGCGGGCGCCGAAGTCGTCCTCGTCTCCGGGTCCTTCGCGCCCTGCCTCGCCCCGATCGCCGAACACGTCGGCGCCCGGCACGTGTTGTGCACCTCGCCGGTCGTCCAGGACGGCCACTACACCGGCGAGGTCCCCGAACCCGTGATCGGCGAGGGCAAGCGGGCGGCGGTGCTCCGGCTGCTCGCCGAACACCCCGGCGTGGACCCGCGCGACTGCTTCGCCTACGGCGACCATCCCTCGGACTTCCCGATGCTGGACTGTGTGGGGCATCCGAGGGCGGTCGGGGACGATCCGGCGGTACGGGAGCATCTTGCGCGGCGGGCTGTGCGGGTCGCGAACTCCGGCTGCGCGCTGGCCTGTTGGTCGATGGGACGGGACGAGCACTCCGAGGGGTGCTCGGGGGACTGCGCGTTGCCGCTGGGCTGACGGGAATCGGCCCGGCATGCGTGAGGGGACGGAGGTCCGATCCTCCGTCCCCTCACGCGTGTGCCGGCTCAGTCGATGCTCCGGCAGATGTGCGGTTCCAACCAGGCGTCCTCGCTGTCGCCCGCGAGGCGGAGGACGGGTGCCTTCGCTCGTGGGGCGGCGGGTGTCCTTCTGGGCGTGGCCTGGACGGCCTTGTCCTTTCCCACCGTGCGCTGTCGCATCTCGCTCACCTCTCAAGTGGTCGTCTGTGTCGGGAAAGGGGCGGCTGCCGCTACCGAGCTCCCACCAGCACCGGCTCCCCCGCGGGGGCCGCCGTGTGCTGCCGGGCCGGGCGGGCGTGGCGGGTCGGGGCCCAGCGGAGGAGGGCCGAGCCGACCGACATGCCGCCGCCGAAGGCCGACAGGACGGTGAGGTCGCCCTCGGTGAACAGGCCGCGCCGGTGGGCGAGATCGAGGGTGATCGGGACGGACGCGGCACCCGTGTTGCCGTGCAGGGCGAGGGCCAGGTGCATGCGGGCCGCGTCCAGGCCTAGGGCGGGCCAGACCTCGGCGAGCATCACGCCGTTGGCCTGGTGCGGGACGAAGTGCCGGACCGCGCGGCCGGGTACGCCCGCCTTGGCCAGCAACTCGTGGATCGCGCCGGGCAGGTTGTCGTGCACGAAGCCCCGGACACCGCGCCCGTCCATCGTGAACCAGTGCGCGCCCTCGGCCAGCGTGTCCGCCGACGCCGGCCGCCTGCTGCCACCCGCCGGCACGCTGATCAGCCGGTGCTGGTCGCCGCGCGTGGTCAGGCTGGTGACGAGCGAGCCGGTCCCGGCGGGCACCGGACCGAGTACCACCGCGCCCGCTCCGTCCCCGAACAGGATCGCCGTCTTGCGGTCCCCCTCGTCCAGGATGCGGGAGTAGACGTCCGCACCGATGACCAGGGCGTACGGGCCTTGCGCGGGAGGGCGGTTCGGGTCCAGCCGCTTGGCACCGGCCGCGTCGGCCGCGTCCGCCCGCAGCATGCGGTCCGCCGCGGTGAGCGCGAACATGAAGCCGCTGCACACCGAGTTGACGTCGAAGGCGGCGGCCCGGCGGGCGCCGATGAGGTCGGTGACAATGGCCGCGGTGGCGGGCTGGGGGTGGTCGGGGGTCGAGGTGGCGACGACGACGTACGACACCTGATCGGGCGTCAGTCCGGCCTGCTCAAGGGCGCGTTGGGCGGCCCTGGCGGCGAGGTCCGAGGTGGCCTCGTGCGGGGCGGCGCGGTGTCGTCGTCGTATGCCGGTCTTGTGCTCGATCCACTCGGCGCTCACGCCCGCCGCCGCGCCGACCTCCGCGTTGTCGACGACCGTGGCGGGCAGGTAGGAGCCGGTGGCGATGATGCCGATCGAGGTGCGCGTGGTGATGCTCATGGGTATCTCCTCAGGTGGTCGGAACCGTCGTGAACTCGCCGAAGCTCGGGCCCCGCATCTTCAGTTGGGCGTGGATGTCGCCGCCGAGGCCGAAGTGGCCGATCGCGCCGCCGTAGTTCTGCTGGTAGCTCATCCAGAGCACGACCACGTTGATCACGCGGTTGGCTCCCGGAGTGCCGGGCGCGGGGAAGGGGTTGGGCAGGGTGGCGCGGTAGTGGGCCATGCCGTTGCTGTCGCTGATGAACGCGTTGGGCACGCCGAGCGGACCGGGGCGGGTCGGGCCCGCCGGGTCGAGGTCGTGCTCGCGCAGCGACATCACCGTGTAGAGGCTGTCGGGGATCAGACCGGTGAACGCGAACGAGAAGTCGGCACCGCGCCGGTGCGCCGGCACGTGCACCTCCAACTGCCCCCGGGCCTTGACCCATTGGCCCAGCGTGATCGGCTCGCGCACCTTGGGCCCGTCCTCCTCCCGCAGATCCGGGATGGGGGCACCGTGCAGCGGATAGCTCGGCCGCCGCACGTCGTGCGCGTCCGGCCGCTGCTCCGGGGCGAACAGCATCGGGTAGTTGTTGCACGGCAGCGGCAACGGCAGTGTGTACAGCTGGACTTGGGCATCCGGTCCGGTCGGGTCCGCGAAGTCCAGCTCCCGGACGACGTCGTACGGAAGATTGGTGCCGAGCGGGGGCAGCGGGCTGTCCGGGGAGACCACCGCACTCCCCCACTCGGAGACGGTCGCGCCGTCCGGGCCGGGCCGGTTGACGCGCCCGACGACGACGAAGTCACCGTTCGCGTCCACGATTTCGCTCGGCGGGTAGAGGGGGCCCTGGGTGGTGACGCTCAGGTCGTAGGTGCGGGTCATGGGGGCCGCGGGGGCAACTCCCCCGGGCGCGGTGGTCAGTTCGGGTGCGGTCGTCATGTCGGGTGCGATGGTCATGTCGAGTGCTCCTTCGCCGGTGCGAAGCCGATACGAAAGGCCGGCCGCGGGACGCCTTGCTCGGTGCACAGGGGGTTCCGCGGCCGGCCGTCGGGAGGAGGGGAGTTGGGGGTCAGGCGGTGAAGCGCTCGTAGATGCGGGTGTAGAGACCGTTGTCGCCGCCGGTGATGTACGTGTCGCCGGCCTCGCGGACGATCTGCTGGTAGCGCGGGGAGGTGAAGGCCTCCATGTACTTCGCCGGGTCCGCGTCGAAGCCGGACACGAACATCACGCCGGGCTCGGTGCTGGCCAGCGAGTGGAACGCCTGGAAGCTGACGACCTCTTCGGAGGTGCGGACGACGTCGAAGATGGTCTCCTCGCGCCAGGCGCGGTACTGCCGGTAGACCCGCGGCACGACCTCGACGTGCCGCATCTGCACGTACCGGGTGTCGGGCAGCGCCCCCGCGGCCGGCTTGGGCGCCTCGACGAACTGCAGGAACTGGCGGCGGAAGTCGCCCTCGCCCAGCGGGCCGACGGCCTCCCACAGCTTCCACCAGTCGGCGCGCAGCTCCTCCATCTCCTCGAAGCCCTTCAGCGGGGCGAGTTCGAGGACGGAGTTGCTCTCCAGACCGCGGTAGAGGATGCGGCCACCGAACCCGGCGGCGTCGTTGTGCGCCTGCCAGGCCGCGGCGACGGCGTCGATCTGCTCGGGCTTGGCGAAGAGCTCGGTGGCGGTGATGAGGGCGGCGGAAGCGGACATGACTGATCTCCTTGGGTGAATGGTGAAGCTGAAGGTGATGGGGGGCGTGCATGGTGAAGTGGCGTGCCCACGAGGGGATTTGCGCAGTCGGTTCGACCTGCTCGGGCGCCGGCCCGCTCAGGCGCCGACCAGCACCGGCTGCCCGGTCTTGGTGCCCGCGCTCGCCGCCGTGGCCCCCGCCGCCACGGCCGCCTGCGTCGCCGTACGCACCGTGTGTTCGACCGCGTGGCGCGCGCGGCGGTGTTCCTTGGCCTCGATGACCGGGCTGTCGAAGGCCGTGTAGGTCACCGTGGTGATGGAGGCGCGGCGGCCGGCCTGGTGGAGGGAGATCTCCGCGGCGAAGGAGAGCCGGTCCGGGTCGTCGGTCTCGGCGCGGAGCGTGTGGTAGACGACGGTGGCGTCGACCGGGAAGAGGAAGTTCTCGAAGTCGGTGTTCAGCGACTCGATGACGTAGTAGTACGAGCGGTCCAGGTGGCGGGAGGCGTGGTAGCGCTCGCTGACCGCGAGGAACATCTGGCGGGCGGCCTCGACGGCGACCATGCCCTGGACGTGTTCGCCGGTCTGGTGGTCGATGAGCAGTTCGTTGTCGTTGTGCACCCGCAGGGTCGCGGAGAACAGGTCCTCGCCGTCCCGCCGCAGGTCGGCTATGAGGGTGTTGCAGCTTCGGTGTTTGTGGGCCTCGCCGCGCCCGGCGAGCGCGGGGGCCCGGTAGTCGAGGTCCAACCGGTCGCCGAGGCCCAGGAGTTGGGCCTGGCCGCGGACGAGCTCCCATTCCTCGGCGGTGACGCCCTGTCCGGCGCGGACCAGGATCGGCCGGGTGTCCCAGGAGTACACGCCGAGGCGCATCTCCTCGACGAACTGCGTGACGGTGAGGACGTCGTCCTGCGCGGCGAACCCGACGAAACGGTCGCCGACGATCAGCAGGGTGCGGGTGGTCGCTGTGGCTGACATGCGTTTCTCCTTGGTGGGGATGCAGCTGTCGCTAGTCGCTTGTCACGTGCGGAGGCCGACCGCCGCCGTCCATGCCGACACCTGTCGACTCATGACGGTTTCCTGCCGGTTTCTGCCGGTGTGGCGGGGCCGATGTGAAGAACGTAGAGGAGTCCGGACGAGAACGCAACCATCTAGTTGGTTTTTCAGAACTATCCAGTTGGTTTCAGGTGGACTACGCTCGCCCCATGGCTGAGACACCCAAGGGACTGCAGACCCGCGCCAAGCTCCTGGAGGCCGCCCAGGCGGAGTTCTCCGAGCACGGTCTGGCGGGTGCGCGCGTGGACCGCATCGCCGAGCGCTCCGGCGTCAACAAGCAGCGGATCTATGCCTACTTCGGCAACAAGGAAGCCCTGTTCGCGGCCGTGATGAGCAAGGTGTACGCCCACATGTCCGAGGTCGTGCCGATCCCGACCACGGAGGAGGGCCTGCGTTCCTACGTCGGCGAGGTCTTCGACTACCACCGCCGGTCCGACCTGGTGCGGCTGCTCGCCTGGGAGGGACTGCACTACGGCGCGGGACCGATCCCGGACGAGAAGGAACGCGAGGCGTACTACGTCCACAAGACGGCCGCGCTCAGCCTCGCCCTCGGCATCGACGACCCCTCGGCGGCGGCCCGGGTGCTCATCATCCTGGTCGGCATCGCCTCCTGGCCGTTCATCGTGCCGCAGCAGCGCCGGCTGATGCTCGGCCCGGACGGCGACACGGAGTCGGGCTGGGCCCTGCTGCGGACCAGCGTCGTGGCGCACGGCCACTCGATCATCGACAACGTGCTGGAGGGGGCGGTCTGACGGGGCGCCCCGCGGTAAGGCGGTTTGCCGTAAGGCGGGTCGCCGGCAAGGGAGTTCGGGTTGTTCCGGGCTCCCTTTTTGCTGGTCGGAGGGTGTGCGGGAGGCGCGCCGGGAGGCTTTCCTGGGGTCGGGTCAAGCAGAAAACCAACTAGATGGTTGCGGCGAACCTCGAACCCGGCTACCTTCTTCATCACCAGGCCGGAACCGCCGCGTTCGGACCGTCCGGGTTGATCTGACGCATCGTCAACTGTGGGCGCAGCCCCGGAGATTCGAGGACCCCGTGGACACCGTCACCGCCCCTTCCCCCGTCCCCGCCCCCGTCATCGTCGTCAGCGGCGCCACCGGCGGCATGGGTGCCGCCGTGGTCGAGGAGCTCGCCCGTTCCGACGCCACCGTCGCCCTGCTCGGCCGGGACGCGGCCCGTCTGGATCGCGTCCGGTGCGAGATCGACGCCCGCACCGGCGGTGCCGGCCGGCTCGTGACGTACGAGACCGACATCAACGACACCGCTCGGGTCGACGCCACCGTCGACGCCCTGGTCGGCGAACTCGGCCGGGTGGACGGGCTGGTGCACACCGCGGGCGACGGCCCGCTGGCCCCGCTCGCCGAGACGACCGACGCGATGTGGCAGGCCACGTTCAACGGCAAGCTGCTCGGCGCGGTCCGGCTCGTCCGTGCCCTTGCCGGCCCCCTGACCGCGGCCGGCGGCGGCTCGGTCGTGCTGGTCAGCGGGGTCTTCCGCAAGGACCCCGACCCGCTCTTCCCGGTGAACAGCGCGGTCAACGCGGCCGTCGCCGCCTTCGCCAAATCCGTCTCCAAGGACCTCGGCCGCGCCGGGATCCGCGTCAACGTGCTCGACCCCGGCGCCGTACGCACCCCGCTGTGGGACGAGATCGCCAAGGCCGTCGGCGACCGCACCGGCGCCACCGCCGAGGAGGTCAGCGCGCAGGTCGCCGCCGGGACACCGCTCGGCAGGCTCGCCGAACCGGCCGACGTGGCCCGCCTCGCCGCCTTCCTGCTCTCCCCCGCCGCCCGGCACGTGGCCGGCGCCGCGATCACCCTCGACGGCGGAGCCTCGACCGGGCTGTAGCCCGCCGCGCCCCCTCGACGCGCAGCACCCTCAACTCTCGTACGGCACTCGACTCTCGTACGCCTGAAATCCCTTACGCCACAAGGAGCTTCGCCATGCCCATCCTCACCATGACCACCTGGCCGAACCAGACCGACGAGAAGTGCCAGGAGTTGATCGAGGAGCTCACCGCCACGGTGCACCGCGTGATCGGCGCGCCCCTCGACAAGATCACCGTCTTCATCCAGGAGATCCCGCAGAACCGCTGGGGCGAGGGCGGAGTGCTCGGCACGAACCCGGAGTTCGCCGAACTCAGCCGCCGCCGAGCCGCGCCGGCCCAGGTCTGACCACGCACTCCCGCCCCCCACCTCCCCCAACTCGGCCTCATTCAAGGAGAGTTCCCATGGCCATCCTGACCCGGTCCGCGCGGACCGACCGGAGCGACCGGACCCCGGTCGTACCCGGCGAACCGGCTCCGCCGCGCGCCTCCTCCCCCACCACCGTCCTCGCGGCCGCCCTGCTCGCCTTCTTCGTCATCTCCCTCGACGGCTCGGTCGTCAACGTGGCGCTGCCCGCCATCTCCCACGACCTGCGCGGCTCGATGGCCGACCTGCAGTGGATCGTCGACGGCTACACCCTGATGTTCGCCGCGTTCATGCTCTCCGCGGGCACCTTCTCGGACCGGATCGGCGCCAGCCGGGCCTACGCCTGGGGCCTGGCCGCCTTCACCGTGGCATCCCTGGCCTGCGGTGTCGCACCCAACCTGGGCACCCTGATCGGCGCCCGCATGGTGCAGGGCGGGGCCGCCGCGCTGATGGTGCCGGCCTCGCTCGCGCTGATCCGGCAGACCTACTCCGACCCGGGCAAGCGGGCGCGGGCCATCGCGATCTGGACGGCCGCGGGTTCGGTCGCGGTCGCCTTCGGGCCGGTCATCGGCGGCATGCTCACCAGCGGGCTGAGCTGGCGCGCGGTGTTCTACCTGAACCTCCCGGTGGGCGCGATCGGACTCGCACTCCTCACCCGTATCGCCCCCTCCGCCCGCCGTGCCGCGCCGGTCGACCTGTTCGGCCAGCTGTCGGTGGTGGCCTCGCTCGCCGGTCTGACGTACGCCGTGATCGAGGGCGGCCGCGCGGGCTGGACCAGCCCGGACGTGCTGGGCACGCTGGCGCTGTCGGCGGTCGCGACGGTGGCGTTCGTCCTGACGCAGTCCCGCCGTGAGCACCCGATGGTGCCGCTGAGCATCTTCAAGTCCCGCACGGTCGTGGTCTGCCTGGCGGCCGGCTTCACCATCAACGCGGTCTTCTACGGCGCCATCTTCCTGCTCGGCATGTACTTCCAGCAGGTGCGCGGCGCCTCCCCGATCAGCACCGGCGCGATGTTCATCCCGATGTGCGCGCTGATCTCCGTGGTGAACATGGCGGGCGTCAAGCTCGCGGCCCGCAAGGGTGCGTGGGTGCCCATGGCGATCGGGCAGCTGGTGATGGCGGCCGGTGCGCTGCTGATGCTCACGGTCACCTCCTCCACCTCGTACCTGATCCCGGTGCTGCTGCTGGTCCCGATCGGCCTGGGCGGCGGGCTCGCGGTGCCGTCGCTGACGGCGGCGATCCTGGAGAACATCGACGGCGAGCGGGCGGGCACGGCGGCCGCGGTGCTCAACACCTTCCGGCAGGTGGGCAGTTGCATCGCGGTGGCGGCCTTCGGCGCGCTGATCGCGAACCCGGCGCACTTCCAGCACGGCTTCGACACGAGCTTTGTCATCAGCGTGGTGATGCTGGTGACGACGGCCGCCGTGACAGCGGTTCTGCTGCCGCGGCTCACGAAGGCGACCACCGGCGGTAAGGCGTAGCCGCTCGGCAGAAGCCCCGCGCCCCTGAAGGGGTGCGGGGCTTCTGTATGTCCACACGCCTCCGTGGCTGCTCCGGCAAAGTCGAGTTAAAAAACCTTCACGAAGGAATTTAAATACGCCATGCTGGACCCATGACCGTCACCGAAGAACGCCCACTCGCTCCACCCGCATGTCCACCCGCACCCCCGCCATCGACAACCCACTCCCGCCTCACCGAACTGGAGTCGATACGGCGGCTCGCGCACGAGGGTCCGGCCCCGGGTGCGAGCGACCAGCAGCACGCGCGCGGCAAGCTGACCGCCCGCGAACGCGTCGAACTCCTCCTGGACCAGGGCTCGTTCACCGAGATCGAGCCGCTGCGCCGGCACCGCGCCACCGGCTTCGGCCTGGAGGCCCGACGGCCCTACACCGACGGCGTGGTCACCGGCTGGGGCACGGTCCACGGCCGTACCGTCTTCGTCTACGCCCATGACTTCCGTATCTTCGGCGGCGCCCTCGGCGAGGCGCACGCCGCCAAGATCCACAAGGTGATGGACCTCGCGCTGGCCGCAGGCGCCCCGCTGGTCAGCCTCAACGACGGGGCCGGCGCCCGCATCCAGGAGGGCGTCAGCGCACTCGCCGGCTACGGCGGCATCTTCACCCGCAACGTGGCCGCGTCCGGCGTGATCCCGCAGCTCAGCGTGATGCTCGGCCCGTGCGCGGGCGGCGCGGCCTACTCCCCCGCGCTCACCGACTTCGTCTTCATGGTCCGCGGCATCTCGCAGATGTTCATCACCGGCCCGGACGTCGTCCAGGCCGTGACCGGCGAACAGGTCACGCACAACGGACTGGGCGGCGCCGACGTCCACGCGGGCGTCTCCGGGGTGGCCGCGGGGGCGTACGACGACGAGGCGACTTGCCTTGAGGACGTACGCCATCTCCTCTCCCTGCTGCCCGCGAACAACCGTGAACTCCCGCCCCACGAACCGCCGTCGGACGATCCGGAGCGGCGCTGCGAGGCGCTGCTCGACCTGGTGCCGGCCGAGCCGAACCAGGCATACGACATCCACCGCGTGATCGAGGAGGTCGTCGACGACGGCGACTTCTTCGAGGTGCAGCCCTCCTGGGCGGCCAACCTGGTGTGCGGGCTCGCCCGGCTCGACGGACACGTCGTCGCCATCGTCGCCAACCAACCGGCCGCCACCGCAGGGGTGTTGGACATCGCCGCGTCGGAGAAGGGCGCGCGGTTCGTGCAGTTCTGCGACTCCTTCAACATCCCGTTGGTGACGCTGGTGGACGTGCCGGGCTTCCTGCCGGGGGTGGGTCAGGAGCACGCCGGCATCATCCGGCACGGCGCCAAACTCCTTTACGCGTCCTGCAATGCGACGGTCCCACGTATCTCGCTGGTGCTGCGCAAGGCGTACGGCGGCGCGTACATCGTCATGGACTCCCGCTCGATCGGCGCCGATCTGGCTCTTGCCTGGCCCACCAACGAGATCGCGGTGATGGGCGCGGAGGGTGCCGCCAACGTCGTCTTCCGGCGGGAGATCGCCGCCGCTGCCGACCCGGAGGCGGTGCGGGCCCGGCGTATCGCGGAGTACAAGTCCGAGCTGATGCACCCCTATTACGCGGCCGAGCGGGGCCTGGTCGACGACGTCATCGACCCGCGCGACACCCGTGCGGTACTCATCCGCTCGCTCGCCATGCTCCGCACCAAGCACCGCGACCTGCCCTCCCGCAAACACGGGAACCAGCCGACATGAGAGACGAGAGGGAGAGGGCGGGCGAGACCGAAGTCGCCGGTTGTGGCGAGGAGTTCGTCCTGCGTGTCGTGCGTGGCACCCCGACCCCGGAGGAACTCGCCGCCGCCACCGCCGTCCTGCTCGAACTGGCCCGACGGTCGCCTGCCGCGGAGGAGCCCGCGCCCGTCCGGCCCATACCGACCTGGCACCGCCCCACCCTGACCCCGCACCGCGCCGCCACGTCCTGGCGCCACTGACCCGGAGGAGCACGATGACCATGCAGACGACCCCTGTCACACATACGGGCCCGAGCACGCGGGCGACCCACGACAACCGCCCCACCGCGTACGTCACTTCGCTCGCGGAGACCTTCTCCCTGGAAGACGTCGTCCGGATCAGCGGCCTCGACGCCGACACCCTGCGCTGGTACGAGGATCAGGGCCTGATCGAGGGTGCCGCGGAGGACCCGTACGGCGGGCGCGCCTACAGCCCGCTGCATCTGCGCTGGCTGGAGTTCCTCAACCACCTGCGCAGCACCGGGATGTCACCGGCCGACATGAACCACTACGTCGAGCTGTACCGGGCGGGCGACTCCACCATCGCAGCCCGCCGCGAACTCCTCGAAGCCCACCGGGAGTTGCTGCGCGGCCAGGCCCGCCAGCACGACTCCACGCTGCGCTACCTGGACTGGAAGATCGGCTTCTACCTGGAGCGGGAGGCGGCACTCGTCCGGGCCGCCGCCGTGTCCGTCGCGTCCGACCCGAGCACGGCGGAGGCGTAGGCGTCCGCCACCGGCTCCAGTCGCAGCACGCCGTGCGAGGCGACGGTGTGCACATCCCGCCACAGCCGGGTCAGTTCGCCCGAGCCGTCACGGATGTGCGCACCGCCGGTACGGAACAGCCGGTCGACGGCGTCGGCGAGCATCCGCGCGGCGACGGCGGCGTCGCGCCGATTGCCGGTGACCAGGGTCTCGGTGACGGGGGCGGGTTCGGTGCGGAGGGCGGCTTCGTTTCCGGGTCCGGTGACGGGGTCGGCGTCGGCTCGGCGGGCCGCGCGCTCCAACAGCAGTCCGGCCGCGTCGACTTGGGCCGAGGCCACGGCGAGCGTCTCGCGCACCGCCAGGCTGTCGTGGTGGGGGCGGCCACCGGGTCCCTTCGCCGCCGCCCACTCGGACCATACGGTCACGGCTCGCCGGGCGGCGCCCAGTGCCGGGGCGCAGAACATGAGGCCGCCGGCGAGATGGGCGGGGGCGCGGTGGCAGCGGGCGGCCTCCGGGGCATCGCTCCCGCGCATCAACTCGGCGTGCGGGAAGGTCCGTTGACGCGGGACAAAGACGTCCCGCACCACGGCCGTATGACTCCCGGTGCCTCGCAACCCCGTGGCGTCCCAGGTGTCCTCGACGTCCACGGCATCACCCGGCACCGCGCACACCCGCACTCCGTCCCCGTACGCCTCCGGCGCGGCGACCAGTACCCACGCGGCGTGCTCAATCCCGCTCACGCACGCCCAGCTCCCGGTCACCCGCCAGCCGCCGTCGACCGGTTCGGCCCGGCCGGCCGGCGGCACGAGCGCGGCGGCGATCCGTACGTCGGGCGAGTCGCCCCACACCTCCCGTTGCCCCTCCTCGGGCAACAGCGCGGCGAACCGCCCGTGCGCGGCCCACAACATGGCGACCCAGGCGGCGGAGACGCAGGCCTCGCCGACGGCTGAGACGTCTTCGAGGAGTGCGAGGAAACTCCCCTCCGTCCCGCCCCACCGCCGGGGCACGAAGTGGCGGGCGAGCCCGGCGGAGGTGAGCGCGGTGACGACATCGCCGGTCAACTGCCGGTCCTGGTCGGCGAGTCGGGCGTGCTCGGCGGCGAGGAGAAGGACGTCGCCGGAGAGGTGAAGGGCGTGAGGGGTGTGAGGGGCGTCGCTGGAGGACATGGAGCAGCTCCCGTCTACAGAAAAAGTGCGTTCAAGAAGGTATTCTTTTGGGACCAGGGACGAAGGGACGGACCAGCCATGGCGAAACAGGCACGCGCGCGCCGCACCCACGAACTCGTCCTGGACGCCGCCGCGGCCGAGTTCCTGCGGCACGGCTATCCGCGCGCCAACCTCCAGCACGTGGCGGACCGCACCGGGCTCACCAAGGGCGCGCTGTACGGCCACTTCGCTTCCAAGGAGCAGTTGGCCCAGGCGCTGACGGCCCATCTCGACGAGGTGGTCGACAAGTTGGTCGCCGAGACCACGGCGGAGGACCTGCCGGCCAGGGACCGGCTGCGCACACTGACCTGCGCCCTGGCCGAACGGATCGAGGCGGACGTACGGGTCAACGCGGCCCTGCGTCTGGTGATGGACGAGATCCACTCGACACCCGAACCCCCCAAGCTCCTGGCCGACTTGCGTGCCCTGGGCGAGCACCCACCGACCGCGCCGCTCGCCGATCTCGCGGACCTCGCCGTCGTGATCCTGGTGGGCGCCTACTGCACGGCGCCCGACCCGGACCGACGCGGGCTGGCGGAACGGGTGCGCGATCTGTGGGACGCGTTCCCGCCGGACGGTCAGGCGCTGAGCGGTACGTCCAGGTGAGCGGCGCCGGGACCCCAGGTGGCCCGGCAGGACGCGAGCGCGGTCCCGCCCTGAACGGCGTCGAGCGTCAACCGCACCCCCGCGGGGCCGCTCTCCCGCTCCCCCACCACCAGGTCGATCGGCTGGTCCAACTCCCCGAAGGCCAGGCAGTCGACCTCCATACCGAGGAGGGTGTGCGGAGCACCGGCCGCTTCGGGGGTGCGCGGGACGCCGACCTCCGCGTGCAGCAGCAGATGTCCCAGCTGCCGGAACCCCTCCAACGTAACCATCAGCGGCACATGGTCACTTGGATGGTCGAAGTAGATGGGATGCTCGACGTCGACGAGCAACTGCCAGGGCCCGTCGGTACGTTCACGCACGAGCACGCTGTCCTTGGCGCGCAGACGGCCTACGGCGGCGGGGTGGACGCGCTCGACGGGCCGGCCGTTCGCCGGACGCGGCGCACGCGTGGCCCCGCTCGCCTCCGCGCCGCGCGGCACGGCACCCCGCCCGCGCAGCATGGCGTACCGCTTGTCGTCCACGGCGACGACGTGCAACGCCCCGCGCCCACAGGCCCGTCCGCCCACGGTGAGCACGACCTCCAACCGCATGCCGAATCGATTCGGCGGCCGATTCCCCACCCACACCCACTGCGCCTCAAGGACCACGGGCACGGGTTCCCCGCCGATGCGGAGCGCGGCCGGGTCGGTGATCCGGAACTCCGAGCCGAAGCCGATGAAACGGTGGCTGAGCGGCACGTCGTAGTAGGCGTGCGCGAGGTAGACCAGGGCCTGCCGGATGGTCTCCATGAACAGCAGCGGGTCGCTCGTCCCGTCGCTCCCCGGCGAGTAGAGCGCGTGATCACGCGGCCACTGCGCGGCAACGAGAAAGCTGTGCTCGCCGGTACGGACGGCGTCGGTGAGGAAGACCTCGGCGATCGCGGCGCGGTGCACCATGTGGCGGGGGACGGGCTGGAGGTAACTGAGGGCGGGTGGACGTAGGAGCGCGGATGCGGATGTGGACGTGCGCGCGGGCACAGGTATGACGACCGGTTTGGTTTCCGGTACGGCGGCAGGCTGATGCATGGTCTGAACCCCCAGTGAATGTATTCACACAGACAGCAACACCGGCCCGACGCTTCTGCTCATCGAGCCGCCCGCTTACAATACATTCCCGAAGGTATATTTCAAGGACGCCTTGAGGACGTGCACGAGGACATGAGGACGGACGCGATGGCCAAGAAAGACAGTGCCGAGGCCAGTACGGGCGTGAGCGGCCAGGAGCCCCACACCGCCCGGAACGCCTCTCCTCGGAACCGGGACACGGGCCTCAAGCAGGAGCGCGCGGTACGCACCCGGGGCCAGGTCCTCGACGCGGCGGCGGAGGCGTTCGCCACGAAGGGCTTTCCCGCGGTGACCGTCCTGGACGTGGCCGAACTCGCGGGCGTGACCAAGGGCGCGGTCTACTTCCACTTCGCCAACAAGGAGGCGCTCGCGCAGGCCGTGGCCGAGGAGTTCTACCACCTCCTGGGAGTCATCGGCAGCGAGGTCGAGGAAGCGGGCCTGTCCCCGCTGGCGTCGGTGGCGGAACTCCTCGAACGCACGGCACTCGCCTTCCGCGACGACACCATGGTCCAGGCCGGCGCCCGCCTCCAGATCGAACGCTCCCTGATCGGCGTCGAGATGCCCATGCCGTACCTCGGCTACACGGAGTCCCTCACCCGCTGGCTCCGCCAGGCCCAGGACCACTCCCAACTCCCCCCGGGCACCACCCCCGAGACCACCTCCCGCGTCCTCGTCTCCGCGTTCTTCGGCGCCCAGCACATCTCCTGGGTCCTGAACGACCGTGCGGACATCGCGGAGCGGGTGCGGGAGATCTTGGTGGCGTTGGTGCCGGGGGTGGGGGTGGAGGGGGGCCAGGGGTGACGGGCGGGGGCGGAGCGCGGGCCGGTGTGACGGGCGGGGCCGGAGCAGGGGCCGGCGTGACGGGCGGGGCCGGAGCAGGGGCCGGGGTGCACTGAGGCAGGGGCCGAAAAGGCTTGCCGATCGCCACATGGTCAGCCGCTACACTGTGGACGGCGGCATGACCGTGGACCGGCATGCCACCACCGCACCACCCTCGCCTTCGTAGCTCAGGGGATAGAGCACCGCTCTCCTAAAGCGGGTGTCGCAGGTTCGAATCCTGCCGGGGGCACAGTGAAGTACCTGGTCAGGGGCCCTTTCGTCCGGTGGACGGGAGGGCCTTTGCGTTGGGCTCCCTGAGTGTCGTCACCGCAGCAGGGCCTCCAGCAAGTCCGTTCCCAGCCGAGCCCCCGTCGTGAGGTCGAACTCGTAACGCACGTACCTGCCCCGGCGGTGGGTGATGAGGAGGCCTGCCTTTTTGAGGACCGTGAGTTGGCGGGAGACCTCGGGGGCGGTCAGTTGCCAGTAGGCAGCCAGTTCGCCTGTGGTGTGGGGGCCTCGGGCCAGGGTGCGGCAGAGGCGGAGGCGTACCGGGTGGGCCAGGGCGTCCAAGCGGCGTTGGACCAGTTCGGGGGGTGCGGGGTGGGTCAGGCCCGGGATGGTGGCGGGGTACTGGACCACCGGGTGCCAGCCGGGTGAGAAGACGATGGTCAGGTGGGGGCGGCCGAAGTCGCTGGGGATGAAGGTCAGGCCGGTTTCGGTGGTCGTGCTGGTGCTGACGTCCTGGAGTTTGTCGATGACGATGCGCCGGCGGTGGTGGGTCGTGTCCAGGGTGATCGCGCTGGACACCGCCGCCAGGGTTTGTGCCGGGCCCTGTCTGTTCAGCAGGTCGGTCTTCTGGCGGGCGTCCGCCGTCAGGTGAGGGCGAGTGCGTTGCCAGGTCTCGGCAAAGAACGCCTCCTCGCAGTCCTGGAGGAGTCTGCGTACCCACGCCCGTACGGCCGGCGGGTCCGCCAGCAGTCGCTCCGCGAAGGCCGCTTGGCGTGGGCCGCCCGCCCTCGCCACCTCCAGCGCGCGTTCGCGGGCTGTCTCGTCGGTGAGCGGTGACGACAGTTCCGCGAGAGCCGATGCCGTCGCGCGTTGCGAGGTGAGGGCCGCGGTGGCGTACGCCTCGTCCGGGATGCGGTCGACCGCGTCCAGTTCGTCGGTCAGGGTCGCTCCGGGGCGGCCGGGGACGAGGAAGTCCGCGCGGGCCGATCTCCAGAGCGCCTCCGCGTCCAGCAGTCGGTCGGCCAGGCCGGACGGGAGCGCGGAGGCGGTGGCCGCGGCCCAACCCCGTAGCTCCGGATGGTGGTTGGGCTCGGACAGAACGTGCAGCATCGCGGTCAGCTCGGCCAGCGGGGAGGGCACGAAGCGGATCTGCTCGGGCGGTAGGCCCGTGATGTCGATCGTCACGCTCATGGGGTCATGGTCGCAGTCGGAGACCAGCATGCCCTCGCGCTGGAAGTGCATTGGCGCTGATCGTCAATCCGCGTGCCGGGTGGTCGTGGCGGTGGGGATCGTGACGGCCATGAGGACGGACACCGGTGCGGATACGGGTACGGATACGGATACGGATACGGGTACGGGTACGGGGAGAGGTGCGGGTTCCGTCGGCAAGGGCGGGAGTCTTCTCGCGCCGGCCGGCTTGCTGCGCGTGTCCGGTGGTGGGCGGTATACCTCGGCCGTCGTCGTGGACGCTCTTGCCGCCGGGTTGATGCGGCCGTTTCTGCTGCTGTACGGGATCGGCGTGCTGCATCTGGGCGCGGGCGACGCCGGACTCGCGCTGTCCGTCGGGATGTTGGCGGGGCTGGGCGCCGTACCGCTGACCGGGCAGTGGATCGACCGTGGGGCCCTCGCGGCGCTGGTGGCCGCGACGCTGCTGGTGCGGGTTGCGGGGACGCTCGTGCTGCTGGTGGCCACCGGTCCGGTCGGGTACACGGCGGCGGCGGTGTTGCTCGGCATCGGGGTCCAGTCCTGGCCCGCCGCGCACGCGGCCGTGGTCGCCGCCCTCACGGACGACCGGCAGCGTGATGCGGCGCTGGCGGCGGCACGGTCACTGCGCAACGCCGGGTTGGGTGCGGGGGCGTTGATCGCCACGCTCGCGGTGGCCGGTGGCACGGGTGCGCTGCGGGTCCTGGCCTTGGTGACGGTTGTCGGGTATCTCGTGGCGGCGGGGTTGGTGGGGTCGATGCGGGTTGGCGCCGGCGGGGAGGGGGAGGGTGGGGGCGCAAGTGAGCGGCGAGACTCGTCTCCCGCCGGCACCGGCATCGACACCGAGGGTGATCCGGACAGCAGTCATCTGCGGCACGTCACCGTCCTCAGTCTCGCCAACCTCCCTTACGCCTTCTGCTACGACGTCCTCGAAGTCGCCCTGCCCGCCCTGCTGGTGACCTATCTGCACGCCTCCCCTTCCTGGTCGGCCGGCATCTTCGTGGCCAACACCGTGCTGGTCATCGTCACTCAGGTGCCGGTGGTGGTGTGGCTGGCACGGCGTTCGCGGCGGTCGGTGCTGGCGTCCTCGGGGGCCGTGCTCGCCCTGTCCTACCTCGGGTTCTGGGCGGCGGGCACACTCGGCGGCGGGGCGGGTGCACTGGCCGTCGCCGCGGTGTCGGTGCTCTACACGGCCGGCGAGATCCTCTACACCGGCAGCGCAACTGCGCTCGTCCTCGCGACGACGCCGGCGCGGTTGCGCGGTCGCGCGCTCGCCCGCTGGCAGCTGTCCACCGGCATCGGCCGGGCCGCCGCGCCGGCCGCGCTCACCGCGCTGCTCGCTGTGGGGCCGGGGGTGCTGTGGAGTGTCCTGGCCGTAACCACCCTGCTGGCGGCCGCAGTTGTCCGCGCCATACGGTGATCACGTACGGGAGGAGGAGTGACGTGCTTCGATCCATCTGCCGATCACGACAGACGCCGCGTACGCCCCCACCGGCGGCGCGAGCAGATACGCGGGCAGGAGCGAGAGGTCGCCGGCGAACACCGCGGGGCCGAACTCCCGTGCCGGGTTGGCGACTCCGCCGGTCAGCGTGCCGAAGGCGATGATCTGCGCGGCGATCATCGTGCCGACCGCCCAGGGGATGAACGGCCCAAGTCGGCGGCTGGAGATGCCGATTCCCGCGACGGCGACGATGACGAACATCGTGCCGGCCTCGATCGCGGCGACCGCGGTCCAGGACCAGTCGGCGGCGGGGCGGATGACGGCGTAGTCCACGGCCGGGGCCGCGAACTCCCGTCCCCACACCAGCCGTCCGGCCGCGATGCCGAGGAGTGAGCCGAGGAGTTGGCCGGCGATGAAGGGGGCGACCGCGCGGGCGGGCGTGCGGCCGTAGCGCCACATCGCGATGGTGATCGCCGGGTTGACGTGTCCGCCGGTCACCCTGCCCCAGGGCGAGAGCATGACGGCGGTGACGGTGTAGCCGGCCAGGGGCGCCACGGCGATCAGTCTGCCTTCGGGGGTGTTCCACCAGCCGCCGGCGGCCGGGTCGAGGGTGCCCATCAGCCAGCGGGCCGTGGTGGCCACGGCGAACATCATCAGTGCGGTGAGGGCGAGTTCGAGAAGGGCGGGGTGGAGGGTGCGGCGCCATGTGAGGTGGAGGGTGCCGCGCCATGTGGGGTGGGGGGTGAGTCCTGTCTCCGTCGGCCTCGCCGTCGTACCGCGCGCAGGGTCCTTCCTCACCGTCGTACCGCGCACATCGTTCTTCGTCACAGCGGCTTCGTCCACGAGGCGTCCGATCGCGTCAGCGTGAACGCCGCGATCGTGACCCCGACCAGGAGCACCGCGGCGAAGAGCAGGGGCAGGGCGGTTTCGCCGTGTTCGACGGCGACGGCGCCCGCGAGGCCCCCGGCGAACATCGCCCCGGCCGAGAGCATCCGGCGGCCGACCTTGCTGCCCTTGCCGCCCGCGAGGCGGCTGTCGGCGGCGACTCCGGTGATGGTGAGGGTCAGGACGGTGGTGGTCAGGTCGGGGACGGCGAGGGTGCGGGCGGTGGCGTTCTGGATGCCCAGGGCGAGGCCGAGGAGGGCGATCAGGGTGTACTGGACGGCGCCCGTGTGCGGGGCGGTGGTGGTCTGCGCGGTGATGTACGCCGCCACGACCAGGGTGGTCTCCAGGAGCAGTGCGAGGTGCAGTACGCGGCCTCGGTGGGCCCCGACCCGGTGCGCGAGGCGGCCGCTGGCCAGCGCGCCCGCGGCGAACGCGGCGAGGGCCGCGAGCGAGGCGGCCAGGGAGAAGCCGGCCGCGCCGGCGATCGCGAAGCCGGAGAAGACGACGTTGCCGGTCATGTTGGCGACGAAGACGTGGCCGAGGACGAGGTAGCTGAAGGCGTCCACAAGGCCGGTGACCACGGTCAGCGTGAGCATCAGGGGCGGGAGTGGGCCGTGTCGGTCGTCCATGTCGGGGACGACGGTGGTCCACGCGTCGCGCAGTACGGCAGACATGACATTGCTCCCATTCGCTGGAGGTCTCCCGGGCTCCCGGTGCACTGGAGCTCTCCCGGATCCCGGTGTCCCGGCTCCTCTACGAGCCTGTCTCCATAGGGAACGTTCCGTCCAACATATGGATGCGGATGCAGCGATCTGCCAGAGCGATAGATCACGATCACCCGGATGCTGCCCTCACCCCCTGACCGCGTGCCGCTCCACCACCTCCAGGAACGCGGCACCCGCCGGCGCCAGCCGCTTGCTGTCGTGGACCACGCAGATGGTGTGCACCGCCGCCGCGTCCGCGATGCCGAGCGCCCGGGCGCCGTACGGCAGCGATCCGTCCGGGGAATCCGCGCCCCGCAGGCCGTCACCGCCGAGAACCGACGACCGCGGTACGACCGTCACACCGATCCCCCGTGCCGCCAGCCGGACCATGTCCTGGATCTGGCCGACCTGGAAGTGCTGGCCCGGTTCCACTCCCGCGCGGGCGAACGCGGCCTCGACCTGGCGGCGCAGTCCGCTGCCCCGGGTGAACTGGATGAGCTGGTGGCTCTCCGGCAGGTCGGCGAGGTCGACGACGTCACCGCCGTCGGCCAGGGCGTGGTCGGCGGGCACGACGAGGACGAGCGGGTCGCTGTCCAGGACGAAGTGGTCGAGCCCTTCCGGGACTTGGCGCGGGCCGAGGCCCACTACGGCGATGTCGAGGTCCCCGGCCAGGACCGCGGCGGCCATCTCCGCGCTGGGCGCGTTGGTCACGTGGAAGTCGATGCCCGGGTAGCGGGCGTGGTAGTCGGCCATCACCTCGACCAGGTCGACCGAGGAGGCCCGCGTCTGCAGCAGCCCCAGGCGCAGCCGCCCGCGCCGCAGTCCGGACAGGGCGTCGAGGGCGGCCTGGGCGTTGTCGACGTCGACGAGGATGCGGCGGGCCAGCGGTTCGAGGAGCTCTCCGGCGGCCGTCAGCCGTACGGAACGGCTGGTGCGGCTGAACAGCTGCGCGCCCACGTCCTTCTCCAGGCGGGCGATCTGCTGGCTGAGCGCGGACTGGGCGACGTAGCAACTGGCCGCGGCCTGGGTGAAGTTGCGGGTCTCGGCGACGGCGAGGAAGTACTTCAGGTGCCTCAGGTCCATCGTGCGCTCGTCTCCCCATCCATCTCTGCCGCAGATCGATCCGAGCAGAACCATGTGTTGGACCGATCCATTGTCGCAAACCTAGCGTCGAAGCACGCAGCCGACCAACCGGTCGACCAGCCGGTCGCCCAACCGTCGCCGGCCTGACCCGACCCGACCGAGGAGTCGACGTGTCCAGCAGCACCATGCCCGTGGGTGGCATACGCCCCCACGACGGCGTCCAGCACCCCGCCCAGCTCGTCGTCCGCAACGCCCGTATCCACACCGGCGACCCCACCCGCCCGGCGGCGTCCGCCGTGGCCGTCACGGACGGTGTCTTCGCGGCCGTGGGAGACGACTCGACCGTCGCCCCGCACATCGGCCCCGCCACCCGCGTCGTCGACGCGCTCGGCCGGCGTGTGATCCCCGGTCTCAACGACTCCCATCTCCACGTCATCCGGGGCGGGTTGAACTATCTGCTGGAGCTGCGCTGGGACGGCGTACGGTCGTTGCGGACCGCGCTGCGGATGTTGCGGGAGCAGGCCGAGCGGACGCCAAAAGGGCAGTGGGTACGGGTGGTTGGGGGCTGGACCGGGGAGCAGTTCGCGGAGAAGCGGCTGCCGACCGTGTCGGAGTTGAACGCGGCCGCCCCCGACACCCCGGTCTTCGTCCTGCACTTGTACCAGTCGGCGATCCTCAACCGCGCCGCGTTGGAGGCCGTCGGCTTCACCCGCGACACCCCGAACCCGCCCGGCGGCGAGATCGTCCGCGACTTCGCGGGCAATCCCACCGGCGTGCTGCTGGCCGCGCCCGCCGCCGGCCTGCTCTACTCCACCCTCGCCAAGGGCCCAGTGCTCGCCCCCGAGGACCAACTCGGTTCCACCCGCCACTACTTGCGTGAGCTGAACCGCTTCGGCGTCACCAGCGCCATCGACGCGGCGGGCGGTTTCCAGAACTTCCCCGACAACTACGCGGCCGTCACCGAGCTGGCCGAGCGCGGCGAGCTGACCGTCCGGATCGCCTACCACCTCTTCCCGCAGACCGCGGGCCAGGAACTCGACGACCTGCGCCGCTGGATCGGCATGGTCAGCCCCGGCGACGGCGACGCGTGGCTGCGCTGCAACGGCGCCGGCGAGAACCTCGCCTGGTCCCCCGCCGACTTCGAGAACTTCGCCGAGCCGCGCCCCCAACTCACCGCCCGCGCAAGGGACGACCTCGAAGCGGCTGCCCGGCTCCTGCTCGACAACGGCTGGGGGTTCCGCCTGCACGCCACCTACGACGAGACGATCCGCCAGGACCTGGACGTCTTCGAGAAGATCGCCGCGGACGGCGGATTCCCGGACGGGACACGGTGGTTGTTCGACCACGCGGAGACCGTGAGCCGGAGCAGTCTGGAGCGGATCAAGGCGCTGGGCGGAGCCGTCTCGGTCCAGAACCGGATGATGTTCCAGGGGGAGGCCTTCATCGACCGCTACGGCCCCGAGCGCGCCGCCACCGCCCCGCCGATCCGCGCGATGCGCGACACCGGCCTCCTCGTGGCCGCCGGCACCGACGCCACCCGCGTCTCCAGCTACAACCCCTGGCTGTCGCTGTCCTGGCTGGTCACCGGCCGCACCATCGGCGACACGCTCCTCTACCCGGCCGCCAACCGCGTCGACCGCGCGACCGCCCTGGAGATGTACACCACCGCGGGCGCCGCGCTGACCGGCGAGTCCGACGTCAAGGGCACGATCTCCGAAGGCAGTTACGCCGACCTGGCCATCCTCTCCGCGGACTACTTCTCCGTCCCCGACGAGGACATCGACCGCATCGAGTCCCTGGTGACGGTGGCCGGCGGCAGGATCGTCCACGCGGCCGGCGACTACGAGAACATCGCCGCCCCGCTCCCGGAGATCAGCCCCGCCTGGAGCCCGGTCGCCCGCTTCGGCGGATTCCAGTCCGAAGCGGTCGACCGGCGGTCGGCGCCGAGCGAATCGGGCGCACGGCAGGCCCACGCCTTCATCGAGGCCGCCGCCGAGTCGGAGGAACAGCGCGCGTGGCGCGACCGACGCGGCGACCTCGACCGCGTACCACGGCAACTGGACGGCACACTCGACCCGCTGGACGGCTGCTTCTGAGAAGCCCGGGTCCGGTCCGGCCTGGGTCAACTCACCTTCCCGACCCCCGAGTTTTACCGGTGACTGTTGCCCAGGCGGGCGCGCAGCAGGTTGGGGTCCCGCTCACCGTACGTCCGCAGCCCGACGTCCTCCAGCCGCAGCCGACCCCGGCAGGCCTGGAGGAACTCGGCGAGGTGCCCGTGCTTGTTCATGAACCCGAGTACGGGCAGTGGGGACGATCCGTGTCTGCCCCTGTGGGGGTGGGATCGGTCAGCGCCTCTTGAACTCGACCGGTCCCGCGTTCATTTCGATGGTGCCGTCCGGGTGCAGGACCGGGCGGCGTTCTGTCATGCGGGCGCTGTAGGCCTCGATGTGGTGGATCGCGGCTCCGTCGGCCGCGGTGAAGTCGACCAGGGCGATGGCCACCCAGTAGCGGGTCTTGGTGTTCTCGAAGAGCGGGACGTCGACGGTGGAGCCACGCCCGTCCGTGACAACGACCTTCGCACCGAAGCTGCGGAAGGAGCCGATGCCGTTGCCGAGCGCCGAGTAGGCGCAGAGGAGGACGTAGCCCTGCTCGTCGGGACGCACGATGCTGACTGCCTCACGGCCTGGCACACGTGAATCGCCGTCGAGACGGATGTAGGGCCGGCCCTTCACCGAGCCAAGACGCTTGTAGTAGACGACGTCGGCGCCTTTGCCCTTCTTCGCCGTCCCTGGGGCAGTCGCGGGTGCAACCGCTCCAGGTCGAAGCGGCTCGCCTTGTGCGACATAGCGCGATTTGACGAGAGTGCCGGGTGCATTCTTCCCGCGCAGGGCCTTTGAGGCCGGCACGAACAACGCGTAGAGATCGAGGTCCGCGCCCTGCCTGCGTCGCCGGTCGCTGCCGCCGTCCCACTCCAAGGACGCCGTGACCACCAACGCGCGGTCCTTCTTGTCCAAGCCCATGGAGACCTGGCTGCCCTTGTCGAGGCTGATCTTGCCCAGTGGCGGCTTGACCAGGTTCATCGGGCTCGTGGACAGGCTGTCGGGCGTGGAGACACTCTCCTCGCTGCCGGACGGGTCCACCGGGGTGGGCTCCTGCGGCTCCTCCACTTGGATCCCGAAGTCCGTGGCGAGGCCGGCCAGACCGTTGGCGTACCCCTGGCCGATGGCGCGGAGCTTCCATGCCGGGCCTCGGCGGTAGAGCTCGATCAGGAGTACGGCGCGTTCACCGTCGGCGAGGGCGGGCGGGCGGAAGTGCACCGGCTCGGCGCCCTGTTGAGCGGCACGTACCAGTACGTCCTTGACGTCGCGGAACGTGCGAGTCACGTCGTCGGGGTCGCAGCTGGCGACCAGGACGACCCGATCCACGTCTGCGGGGAGAGTGGCCGGGTCCATCTCGATGCGCTCGGGGCCCTCGGTGTTCGCGGGGAGGTGCCGGACGGCACCGTCCTCGGCCGAGGGCTGGTTGTAGAAGACCAGGTCGTCGTCGGATCTGACCTTGCCGTCCGCGGCGATCAGCAGGGCGCTGAGGTCGACCGGATCACCCACCGTGTGCAGTTCGGCGACGATGCGCCCCGCACCCACTGGCGTGTTCTCTCCCTTGCGAAGCTCCGGCACACCGTCCACCCCCACAGAATCCCCAGGCCGCTTTCGTGGAACCTTGTCACATCAGACCCAGGAGGGAAGGGGTTCAGAGCGAATGCCCCTGTTTGCGGAGCCAGGCGTAACCCACGAACTCAAAGACCCGAACCCCCAGTTGAAGCGGCTCAGGCCGCCCGTCGAAGCGATGCACGCCCACCGACTGGAGTTGCTCTTCATCGGTGAGCCACTCGCCGACGAAGCCGCACTCCTCGAACCACTCGCAGATCAGCGGGACCCGGTCGGGGGTCTTGCGGTGGCGGGTCCAGATGACTCGGCCGCCGGTCTTGGTGAGCTGGGTGCAGGCGTTGATCGTGCGCTCGATGTCCGGGTCCGTGATGTTGCCGAACAGCCCGCAGATCAGGACGAGGTCGGCCGGGGTCATGCCGGCGTAGTGGTCGAGGAGTGCGGCGTCGGCGGTGACCGTCTCGATCCGGTGCAGGCCGGCCGCGCGGGCGGTCGACGCGGCCGACTCGGTGTTCTGCGGGTCCAGTTCGACCAGGCGGGCGTGTACGTCGTCGCGACGGGGGTGGGTGGGCAGGACGCCGAGTAGGTCACGGGCCTGGCCGGCGCAGAGACTGATCACCCGGAGAGGGCCCGGCGGACAGGCGTCCAGGGCTTGGCGGATGCGGTCCTGGACCGTCAACAGCCGCTGGGCCAGGGGCGATTCGGGGGTGTCGTAGGCGTCGTGCCATTTCTGCCAGTCCATGGGCGGGACCCTAGGCGAGCCTCGTTCAGCAGCCGGTGCCGCTTCAGAGAACGTTTACGGAGATCAGGGCAGCGGATCCCACTTCGTCCAGATCCTGACCGCCGCCAATGGTTCCGCCAAGGTTCCGGGTGGGGGCTCTTGATGGACTATCACCCAGTTCAGCGGCAGTTGCTGGTCCATGTTGTAGTAGCCCAGGAACAGTCCCAGACCACGGCAGAGAGTGTGCGCTTCTCGCCCCGTCATCCCTACCACGTCAGGGACTTCGATACGTGTCGGCCGGTCGCCCATGCCCGCACCATACGGCCACCGCGCCGCAGCCGGGAGGCTTCAGCGGTCGGTTGACCACTCGTCCGGGTGCGGTGTCAGGACCGCGGCGGCCACCCCGCCTCCCGTCGTCATGACGTCGGTCACGAAGCGGAGGCGGCCTACGTGGAGTTGGTGCAGGGCGCGGCCGTGGTCGACGGCCACTACCAGGGTGACCGTCAGCAGGAGGGCGCGCCACAGGAGCAGGGTCGGGCGGCGGGTGACGCGCGGGAGTTCCGTCAGGGAGCCGTGCAGGCGGTCGCAGTGGAACGGAACGTGGCGTTCCTCGTCGGCCAGGATGCGGGATGCCACCGATGAGGTGAGCGGGTCGTCGGTGCCGTCGCGCAGGGCGCGGTAGTAACGGAGGGCCACCACCTCCGCGATCATCAGGACCAGGAGTTCCAGGCGCAGGCCCATGAGGCGGCGTAGGCGGACGAAGACCGTGTCGGTCCAGTGGCCGGTCAGGGTCTGTCTGCCGCCGGAATGGAGGAGTCGGGCCAGGAGGCGGGCGTGGTTCTGTTCCTCGGCCACGAAGAGGCGGACCGCGCGGGCGTAGTCGGCGTCGCCCGCCTGGTCCGCCTTGGCGACGAGGTTGGCGCCGTCGCCGTCCTCGCCGACCTGGAAGCGTTGGACGCTGGACCATATCGCCGGGTGCAGGCTCGCCCCCTGTGCCCAGTCCGGGTCGCCCTGCGCCCGCCGCGCCTCCCGTTCGTCCTCGAACCGCTGTGTCCACTTGGCGAATCCGTCGGTCCGCACGCCGGGCCCCCTCTCCGGGACACGGCCACCGTGCCCGTGTCCGTGTCCTTGTCCTGGAGAGCAACGACGCTCGACGGGCACCCAATCGTTCCGCCGGTTCAGCCCCGGGCGGGCATCAGCGCTTCCGCGCCAGCGTGATCCCGTCCGCCATCGGCAGCATCGCGAGGTCGACCCGCTCGTCGCCGTGCAGGGTCTCGTTGACCGCGCGAACGCCCACCGTGTTGGGGTCCTGCTGCGTGGGGTCGGCGACCCGGCCCGACCAGAGGGTGTTGTCGAGGACGATCAGGCCGCCGGGGCGGGTGAGGGCGAGGGACTGCTCGTAGTACTGCGGGTAGTTCGCCTTGTTGGCGTCGATGAAGACCAGGTCGAAGGAGGCCGGACCGCGTTCCAGGAGCAGCGCGTCCAAGGTCTCCACGGCGTCGCCGAGGCGCAGTTCGATACGGTCGTCCACCCCTGCCTGCTGCCACGCGTGGCGTGCCATCGCCGTCCATTCCTCGCTGACGTCGCAGGTGAGCAGCGTTCCGTCGGCGGGCAGGGCGCGGGCCATGCACAGGGAGCTGTAACCGGTGAAGGTGCCGATCTCCAGGACCTCACGGGCCCCGGTGAGCCGGATCAGCAGCGCGAGGAACTGGGCCTCCTCCGGCAGGATCTGCATGATCCGGTTGGGCAACGCGGCGGTGTCCTCCCGGAGTTGGCGCAGTGCGGGCTCCTCGCGCAGGGAGATGTCGCGGACGTAGTCGAGGACGGGTGGGGTCATGTCGATCTGGTCACGCATGGTGGCTCCCTGCCGGTGAAGTTGCCGGTGAAGTATCGTTACGCTCAGCATTCACATGCAATCAGAGCGTGACGAATCTTGGCCAATCGCACTTCATCCGTTTGCGTGGGAACTCACCGCAGAGATACGCGTGTTGACCGAGCCGCACGGCCGGGAGCCGGCTGCGGGCACGGTTCCACCGGCCACCGGCCGCCACCCCCGGTCACCGGTCACCAGACCCCCGCCGCTACCCGACCTTCGCCGAATCCGCCTCCACCGGCTCCCCCTCCGCCGCCGCCAGCGCGGAATTGCGCCGCACCGAGGACCAGAAGGACCAGCCGATCAGGACCACACCGACGAGACCGGTGATGACCTCGTTGATCTGGTACTGGATGGTCACCATGAGGATCACGGCCAGCGCGCCGATCGCGTAGTGCGCGCCGTGCTCCAGGTAGACGTAGTCGTCGAGCGTGCCCTGGCGGACCAGGTAGACCGTGAGCGAACGGACGTACATCGCGCCGATACCGAGACCCAGCGCCATCAGCACGATGTCGTTCGTGATGGCGAACGCGCCGATCACGCCGTCGAAGGAGAAGGACGCGTCCAGCACTTCGAGGTACAGGAACATGAAGAAGGCCGCCTGGCCCGCCAGCACCACCGGCGCCCGCTTCCGCCCGCTGCGCTCGGCCGCCTCCTGCTCCTCCTGCTCGCGCTCCTCCTCCGCCTCCAGGCGGTCCTCGAAGAAGCCGGAGAGCCCGCCGACGACCATGTACGTGATCAGGCCGGCAATGCCGGAGATGAGGACCGTCTGCGCCTTGTCCGCGTGGCCGCCGCCGTGCTGGTGGGCGTGGGTCGCGAAGGTGAACGCGGTGATCAGCAGGACGATCAGGGCGATGCACACCGCGAGCATGTCGACCTTGCCGAGCTTGGCGAGCGGGCGCTCCAGCCAGCCCAGCCACTTGATGTCCCGGTCCTCGAAGATGAAGTCGAGGAAGATCATCAGCAGGAACATGCCACCGAACGCGGCGATCGCAGGGTGCGCGTCGGTGACGAGCTGCTGGTACTGGTCCTTGTCGGTCAGCGCGAGGTTGACCGCGTCGTACGGATTCTTCTTCGCGGTGATCGCGACGATGGCCACCGGGAAGAGCAGCCGCATGCCGAAGACGGCGATCAGGACGCCGACCGTGAGGAAGATCGTCTGCCAGAAGGGCGACATCTTCTTCAGGATCCCGGCGTTGACCACCGCGTTGTCGAACGACAGCGAGATCTCCAGGACGGTCAGGATCGCGATGACGCCGAACGCCGTCCACCCGCCGTACAGCACTCCTACGGCCAGTCCGAGCGCGGTGGCCACGAACGACCAGCGGAAGGTCTTCAGAAGCACCGGTTGCCCCTTCCCGTTGTCCCGTTGTCGTGCGGTCGCCCGCGGACCGGGCATCGAACAGCCCTGACCGTCACCGGCGTTGTCTATCATGGCCGTCTGTCGCCCGGGTGTCGCGGCGAGCCCCCGGCCCGGACGCGCGTCGGGACAGGGGAGCGTGTGGTCGTCACAGCGATACGCCGGAGGCTACGGCACCGGGAGTACTGGCTGATCGGCTGCGCCACCGCCGTCACCGTCCTCCTCACCCTGCACTCCCTGGTCCCCAACCGCCCAGGACGTCTCGGCAGCGCCCTGGAGACGTTTCTGCCCTGGCTCGGCGTGGCCGTACCGCTGCTCGCCTGTCTCGCGCTGATCGGCCGGTCGGTGTGGGGGCTCCTCGCCTGTCTGCCCCCGACGCTCGCCTGGCTGTGGCTGTTCGCCGGGCTGTGGGTCCCGCCGGGCGCGTACGACCTGAGCGTCGTCCAGCACAACGTGGCCGACGACAACTCCGACCCCGCCGGCACCGCACGCGCGCTGCTCGCCACCCGCGCGCAGCTGATCGCCGTGGAGGAGCTGACACCCGCGGCGCGACCTTCGTACGAGGATGTCCTGGGCGCCTCTCACCCCTACCGCGCTGTCCGCGGCACGGTCGGGCTCTGGTCCGCGTACCCCCTCTCGGACGTGCGGGCCGTCGACATCCGGCCCGCGGGTTTCCCGGACGGCTGGCAGCGCGGTCTGCGGGCCACGGTCGCCGCGCCCGACGGCGAGATCGCGGTGTACGTCGTCCATCTGCCGTCGATCCGGCTCGGCGCGGGCGGCCTGGCGTCGGCGGCGCGGGACGAGAGCGCGGCGCTGCTCGGGGCCCGGCTCGCGGACGAACCGGCGGACCGGCTCCTGGTCGTCGGCGACTTCAACGGCACTGTGCAGGACCGCGGCCTGGACCCGGTCACCTCCCGACTGACCGCTCCCGACTCGGGATTCGCGTTCAGCTGGCCGGCTTCCCTGCCCGTGGCGCGGATCGACCAGGTGCTGGGGAGGGGGGTCGAGGTGACGGAGGTGTCGGCGCTGGACCCGACCGGGAGCGATCACCTTCCGGTGGTGGGGCGCGTACGACTCGGCTAGGTCACGTACGCACAGGTCCGTCGCTCCAGCGCCGAGCCGCGCTCGACTACAAGCCCACGTCCCTGCTGCGGATGTCGTCCAGGGACTCCCGGCGGACCAGGAGGCGGGCGTGGCCGTCGCGGACGGCGGCGATCGGGGGGCGGCCGACGAGGTTGTAGGTGGAGGCCATGGAGAGGTGGTAGGCGCCGGCGACGGGGACCGCGAGGAGGTCTCCGGGGCGTACGTCCGCGGGGAGTTCGACGTCGGTGGCGAGGGTGTCGCCGGCCTCGCAGTGGCGGCCCACGACGGTGACCGGGGTGCGCTCGGTGGTGGTGCGGCGGCCGATCAGGCGGGGGGCGTAGCGGACACCGTAGAGGGCCGGGCGCGGGTTGTCGCTCATGCCGCCGTCCACGGCCACGAAGGTGTGCGTGCCGGTGCGTTTGACGGCGAGCACGTGGTAGAGCGCGATGCCCGCGGGTCCGGCGATGGCCCGGCCCGGTTCGATGGTGAGGCGGGGTACGGGCAGGCCCGCGGCGGCGCAGGCGTCGTGCAGTTCGGCGCGGACCCGGCGGGAGAGTTCGGTGAGGTCGAGGGCCGGTTCGCCGGGGCGGTAGGCGATGCCGTGGCCGCCGCCGAGGTCGAGTTCGGGCAGGACCAGGCCGTGCTGCTGGTGCAGGCGGGCCATCAGGCCGACGACGCGGCGCACGGCGGCCAGGTACGGCTTGACCGTGGTGATCTGCGAGCCCAAGTGGCAGTGCAGGCCGGTCAGTTCGAGCTGCGGCTGGTCGAGGATGCGGGCGATGGCGTGCTGCGCGTGACCGTCGGCGATGGACAGCCCGAACTTCTGGTCGTCCGTACCGGTCCGGATCTTCTCGTGGGCGCCCGCGCTGACCCCCGGCACCACCCGCACCATGACCTTCTGGTGACCGCCGGGCCCGACGGCCGCCGCCAGCCGGGCGATCTCCGAGGGGCTGTCGATGACGATGCGGCCGACGCCCAGGCGCAGGGCCGTCTCCAGGTCGCGCGGGGACTTGGCGTTGCCGTGCAGCACCATCCGCTCGGGCGGGAAGCCGGTGGTGACCGCCAGCTCCAGTTCGCCCGCCGAGCAGACGTCGAGGCCGAGGCCCTCCTCCTCGATCCAGTGGACCATCGCCCGGCACAGGAACGCCTTTGCCGCGTACAGGACTTCGGCGTCCGGGAAGGCGTGCAGATAGGTACGGCAGCGGTCGCGCACCTCGGCCTCGTCGAGGACGTACACGGGCGTGCCGAACCGGTCGGCGAGCTCCGCGAGCGGTACGCCGCCCACGGCCAGTTCGCCGGGGTGGGGCTCGGTGGTGGAGGCGGGCCAGACCGACAGGTCGTCGGCGAGGGCGGCGACCGAGGGGTCGTGAACGGTGGTCATCTGGACAGCCCTCTCTCAGCCGACGCGCAGTGCGAGTACGGCAGGGACGACGGGGACAGCGGGGACAGCGGGAACTCCGGGGTTCGCCGGCCGCGCGGGCCGGGTCGTGGACGCGGGAGCGGGAGCGGGAGCCGGGGCGGGAGCCGAGACCGGGGCCGTGAACTGGGGATCCACCGTGACGGTGGTGACGCCGAGGGGCGCGGTGAGCGCGCGCAGGGCGGGTTCGGCGAGCCGGATCCACGCCTGGCCCGCACCGAGGGTCGCGGTCAGTCGCCGCGCGGAGGTGAAACCGACCGCGGTGCGGTCGCCGAGCGGGGTGCGGAAGACGCGGGTCACGCATCCCGCCGGGCCCGGCCGGACCGGGACGTACAGGGGTCCGGCCGGGAACCGATCGGAGGGTTCGGGGTCCTCGCCGTAGACGGTCTCCGTCATGGAATGCCTCCATCGAATGCGGGTGCCTTGTCGGCGGCCCCGACGCGGGGAGGCGAACGGGACCTGCGAAGGACGCTATGCCCGCCCACCCCCGCCCTGTCCCGCCCGGCGACGGCTCATGACGCGATGCTGACGGAGATCGCGTGGACGCTGACGTGCTGCTTACGCGGGTGGGCGGGAGGTGCGGCGCGGGGCGTCAGAAGGGCGCCAAAGTGCGGCGTACGGGGTGGTCGTGCGGCGCGCGCGGGAGTGTGATGGAGGCAGTAGCCGGGGCAGTACCTGCCAGGTGCGCGTGTACGAGGAGCGGTGAGCCATGTCTGATTCCGGGGCCCGGGACGGTCTGCCGGGAGCGGTTCGTGTGGTGGCCGGGGTGAGCGGCTCGCCGGGCAGTCTGACGGCCCTGCGCCGGGCGGCCCAGGAGGCCTCGCGCCGGGGCGCCGAGCTGTGGCCGGTGATCGCGTGGGAGCTGCCCGGCGGTGAGTTTCACGCGGCGCGCTCATCGGTCCCGCCGCCGCTGCGGGAGCGCTGCGAACAGCTCGCCCGGGAGGAACTCCTGGACATCCTCGACACGATGTTCGGCGCGGCCGGCCCGGGTGTCCCCCTGCACGCGCTGATCGCCCGGGGCCGCCCCGGCCAGGCCCTGGTCCAGATCGCCGACCGCGACACGGACGTCCTGGTCCTCGGCGCCGGCCACCGCGGCCGCCTGCGCCGGCTCCTCTCCCCCTCGGTGAGCCACTACTGCCTCACCCACGCCGCCTGCCCGGTCCTCACCGTCCCGCCCTCCCCCTTGGAGGCCGACCTCGCGACCGTGTGCCGCCGCAACACCTGGCATCTGCGGCTGGACGCGGGGCAGTTGACGGAGGGGCGTCGGGGGCGGGGGCGCGTACAGGACGCGTGAGCTGAGGGTGGGCGTGAGGGTGAGACTGCGGTCGAGGTCAGTCGGTCGCCTCGCCCTGCGCGAACTCGGTGGCCGAGGTCAGCCCCTCATCTCGCCCTGCGCGATCTCGATGTTCTCGTGCACCTGCACGGCGACCGTCGCCGCCGTGGTGGTGGAGAGCAGCGCGCAGGTGGTCAGGAGCGCGGCGATCCAGGTCCGGGCGCGGAGGGGTACGGGGCTGAGGAGCGCCGTGACGCGGTGCGGGACCGGGCCCGTCGCCATCCCGGGCAGGACGGACGAGCGCGGCGCGGACGAGGCCAGGGCGGCTCGGGCGATGGCCCTGGCCGTGAGGCGGCGGTCCCCCACCGCGCCGGCGGCGGCCTCGTCGGCGGCCCGCTCCGCGGCGAGCCGGATGGCCGCGCGGACCGGGCGCAGGGCGGGGTGGCAGTGGGCGGTCAGCTCGGCGGCGGCCAGGAAGTAGTGGTGCCGGCCCGCGTTGTGGGCCCGCTCGTGCGCGAACAGCGCCTCGCGCTCCGCCGCGTCCAGGCTGCGGAGCATGCCGGTCGTGACGACGATGCGCTGCGGCCGGCCGGGCAGGGCGTACGCGTCCGGGTGTGGTGAGTCGACGACGCACAGGTCGCCCGCCGCGGGCCTGCGGTCCGCCTCGGAACGGGCCGCGCGGAAGCCGGTGACCTGCCGCAGCACCGAACGGCCGAGGGTGAGCGCCCCGACGCTGAGCAGGCCGGCGGCCAGGGCCGCGGGCGGCAGGATCAGGTGGGCGGACGGGGCGCGCAGCGGGTGGGTCAGCTCGCCGAGCGCCGCGAACGCCGGGATCTTCAGCAGGCCGGTGAGCGCGAGCGTGCCGAGCGCCGCGACCGTGCCGCCGGCCAGCAACAGCGCGCAGGCGGTCAGGGTCCACAGGGCCGTGACCGGCGGGCAACGGTCCAGGATCCGGCGGGCCAGCGGGGGTGCGGCGAACGGCAGGAGCAGCGGGACCAGCAGCAACAGGAGCTGGAGCAGCGGCACTTGGAGCGGCGGGATCACCAGCGGCGCGGGCGTCACTCGCCGTCCTCCAGCAGCCGGCGCAGCACCTGCTCGTCGTCCGGGTTGAGCTGCGCGACGAAGCGGGCGAGCACGGTCTCGCGGTCGCTGTCCCGGGCCAGTTCGCTGTGCATACGGAGGGCGGTGAGGCCCTGCGGGTCCTGGACCGGCCGGTAGGCGTACCCACGCCCGTGCCGCTCCCGCGCCAGCGTCCCCTTCTCGTGCAGCCGGGACAGGATCGTCGTCACCGTCGTACGCGCGAGGCCGGACGCGAGTTCGGTCTGCACCTGCGCGGGGGTGAGCGGCGCGCCTGCGGCCCAGAGCGCGGCGAGCACCGCCGCCTCCAGTTCGCCCGCGGGCCGGCGCTCGTCCCTCTCGTAGGGCGACTTCTCGTAGGACAGCTTCTCGTGGGACAACGTCTCGTCGGGCTTCTCGTCGGTCATGGGGAACGATCCTCACCCTCAGATCGTCTACAGTATCGTAGACCGTCTACAGAATTGTAGTCGGTGCGGGAGTGTCCGTCCGCAGGAAGGGTGCACGCGATGACCACAGCCGCATCTCCATCGTCGCAGCTCGCGGTGAACGCGCCGAGCACGCGCCTCCTCCCGGCCCGCCCCGCCTCCTCATGAACCGCCGGGACGCCGCCGAACTCGCGGGCAGCGTGGGCGTGGGCGCGTGGACCGGGTTCGGTGTGCTGGCGATGGTCGTGATCGGCGGTGACGGGGCTCCGCTGTGGCTCGACGACGGTGCGCTGAGCTGGTCCGTCGGGCACCGCCCGGACGTCCTGGTGGCGCTGGCCCGAGGGGTCACCGCGACGGGCACCGGCGTCGTCCCGTACCTGCTCGTCGTGCTGGCCGGCGTGATCGCGGGCCGGACCGCGCGCACTCGGCTGACCGCCGCCGCCCTCGCCCTCACCTGCCTCGCCTCGGGCCAGGCCCTGCGGTACGGCGTGCTGGCGCTCATCCACCGCGCCCGCCCGCCGCAGGCCGACTGGGCGACGACGCACGCCTCCGGCTGGGCGTTCCCCTCGGGGCACACCACCACGTCCGCGATCACCGCCGGGCTCCTGATGGTCGCCCTGTCCCTGCGCGCCCCGCGCGGCGGCCGGGCCCTCGCGGTGACGGCCGGCTGCTGGGCCCTGCTGGTCGGGGCGAGCCGCGTCTACCTCGGGGTGCACTGGTTCACGGACGTCATCGGGGGCTGGCTGTTCGCCGTCGGCTGGCTCGGGATCTGCTTCTGCGTGATGGCGCATCGGCTGCCGGAGGGGTTCATAACCGGTGGGGTCGCCGCCCCGCCCGATGTGAGTGCCCGCGCCGCCTCCGGATGAGTACGCGTGCTCAGGACCCGTACCGACGGCGCGGTCACCATGGCCGTATGAGCACACGGGGAGCACTTCCGACCGCCGCCGCCGTCCTGATCGCCGGTGTTCCGGTGGCCACTTGGGGACTGATGGGCCAACAGGACGTCGACGGGTTCACGGCGTCCGAGCTCGACCACGCCTACCGGCCGCCGGCCGTCTCGGACGGTGCGGCCGCGCTGATCGGCGTGCTCGCGCTGGCGCTGGTGGTGGCGGCCGGGGCGCTGCTGGTGCGGGCCGTCAACCGCGGCGAGCTGGACCGGCGTTGGCGGGGAGTGCTGGCGCCGCTGGTGGTCGCCGGGGTGATCGTCGGGGCGGGGCTGCGGGTCCTGACCGCGGGGGTGATCGGGGCGAACATCGGTGCCGGTCTGACGATCCTGTTCGGGGGTCCGGTCGTTGCCGCGCTGGTGCTGTGGGCGGTGGGCCGGAGCTGGTGGCTGACAATGCGTCACCCGGGCCAGGGCAACCGACGCGGTGGAGGCACCGAGGGCAACGAAGGCGGGCGAATTATCCGAATCGCCCCCGACGGAGCGTGACTTCCGGGATCCTGATCACAACTCACAGCTTCTGAAGGCACGATCTCGAAACGAACGACCCTCATCGCGCGTCCTCTTTTGCACACGCTCCCGGGGCGCGGAACCTGGTTGTCCACGGCCCGGACCCGCACGGCCCGGGTACCCCCACAGCTCAGGTACGCATGATCTTGACGCGCACGACCAACGTCCACCGACCCACCGTCCCGAAAGGACACCGCCCATGGCCACACCGCTCTCCGCCGCGAAGACCCTGTCCGCCTTAAAGACCGAAGGGCTCACCGTCCACGAACACGCCGGCTGGAAGACGCACAACCGCGACGCGGCGACCGGCAAGTCCTTCGGCCCGGTCATCGGCGTGCTGATCCACCACACCGCCGGACACGGCGACAAGGAGCTCTGCTACAAGGGCAGATCAGATCTCCCCGGCCCGCTGTGCCACGCCTGGCTCGGCAAGACGGACGGGCTGTGGATGATCGGCCACGGCCGCACCAACCACGCCGGCTCCGTCGACCTCGACGTACTGAACGCGCTGCGCGAGGAGAGGTCGCTCCCGCACGACGACGAGGCCAACGCCGACGGCAACGACGTCCTGTACGGCCTGGAGATCGAGAACCTGGGCAACGGCAAGGACCCCTACCCGGACGCGCAGTACCGGCAGGCCGTGCTGTGGGCCGCCGCGCTGTGCCGGGCGCACGGCTGGTCGGAGAAGTCCGTCGCCGGGCACAAGGAGGTCCAGCCGGGCAAGATCGACCCCAGCTTCGACATGGACGACTTCCGGGCCGACGTGAAGAAGCAACTCGCCCTCACCGTCGGCAAGTCCACGCCCGGCAAGCCGCTCCCCGGCAAGGCCACCAAGCCCCGCGTCGACCTCTCCCGGCTGATCAAGGCCGCGAAGACCGACCCGGGCGCCAAGCAGGGTCACGTCAGCTACATGGCGGGCACCAACCTCGTCGAGGCGGCGCTGGTCAAACTGGGCTACCTGTCCAAGACCTACGCCGGCGACGGCTCCTTCGGCTCCACCACGATCGCCGCGTACGCCAAGTGGCAGCACCACCTGCACTACACGGGCGCCGACGCGAACGGCATCCCGGGCAAGATCTCGCTCGGCAAACTCGGCGACGCGACCGGACTGTTCACCGTGGTCGCCTGATACCGGCGGCCCAGGCCCCCGGTATCAGCCGCCCCGCACGGCCCACGCGTCGCTCACCACCTCTCCGTACCGCCTACATCTTCCGGCGGTATCTTCCGGCTGTATCTTCCGGGCGGTTCCGGGGTCTTGTCCGAAAAGGACCTCCCCGGGACCGCCCCGACGGCTCTGTGGAGTGAGCGCAACCCGGAGGAGGCATCTCCATGGCCAAGCATCTGGTCGTCTGCTGCGACGGGACCTGGAACATCGCCGACCAGCAGTGCAAGACCAACGTCACCAAGGTGGCCCTGGCCGTACGGCCGCATTCGGCCGTGGGCACCGAGCAACGGGTGTACTACGGCAAGGGCGTCGGCACCCTGCGCGGTGAGCGGCTGCGGGGCGGCGCCTTCGGCGCGGGTCTCTCGCGCAACGTCCTCGACGCGTACCGCTTCCTCGTCCACACCTACGAACCCGGCGACCAGCTCTACCTGTTCGGGTTCAGCCGGGGCGCGTTCACGGCCCGCAGCCTGGCGGGGCTGATCCGCAACTGCGGCATCCTGCGCCCGGAGCACGCCGACCGGATAGGCGAGGCAGGGGCCCTGTACCGCAGCCGCGCGACGAGACCGACCAGCGTGGCCGCGACCCTCTTCCGCCGGGCGTACTCGTACGAGACCGAGATCCGCTTCATAGGCGTGTGGGACACGGTCGGCGCCCTCGGCATCCCGGCGCTGCCCGGCCCCCGTCTCTTCCGTCGCCTTGTCGAGCGGTTCAACCGCCGCTGGTCCTTCCACGACACCGAGCTGAGCAGCTGGGTGAACGGCGCCTTCCACGCCCTCGCGATCGACGAGCAGCGCTCGGCGTTCGCACCGACCCTGTGGCACCAGCAGCCAGGCGCGTTCGCCAAGGGCCAGGAGCTGAAGCAGGTCTGGTTCGCCGGGGTGCACACGGATGTCGGCGGCGGCTACCCGGAGTCGGGCCTGTCCGACATCACCCTGCACTGGATGGTCGCCAACGCCCGCGCGTACGGCCTGGAGTTCGAGGCCGACGCCTTCACCTCCGGCGGCCCCGACCGCGCGAAGCCGGGCGAGCCGGAGCCGATGACGATGGACCAGGACCCGGACCCGACGGACGAGGACGACGGCGTCGAATTCACCGTGGACCCCAGCCCGTTGGGCCCGCTGCACAACTCCCGCACCGGCCTGTACCGCCTCCTGAAGCCCCTCCACCGCCCCATCGGCCGGGCGACCGACAAGAAGACCAAACTCCTCGACGGCCGCGAGTACCTGGCCGACACCGCCCTGCGCCGCCACCGGGACGACAAGGACGCGTACGACCCCCCGGCACTCGGCGACTACCTCAAGGACTTCGACGAACAGCACGTCGAGCGGATTCCTCTTCCGTCCGAGTGAGCGACGGACCGCGTTCCTCGCGCTTGCCCGCCGCCCATAGGGCCAAGGTCACCGCGATCGAAGCAGCGGCCATCACCGTCATCGCCGTTGCGGGTGAGGTGAGTTGGGCCACCGAGCCCGCCAGTGCCGCCGCCACGCCCTGCATCGTCAGCATTCCGGCGCCCCGCAATCCGAGGGCGTGGCCCGCGAGTTCGTCGGGGGTCAGGGTCATCAGGCGTTCCTGCTGGACGAGGCTCGCGCCGAAGCCGACGGAGGCAATGCACGCGGCGAGGGCGGCCCAGGGCATGCCCGGCCGCAGGGCGAAGAACAGGTACGGCGTGGCCAGGAGCAGGAGCAGCGGGGTGGCCAGGCGGGGGCGCAGCGCCGACGGCAGGAAGCGGCCGACGCTCAGGTCGCCGACGAACATGCCCAGCGCCGCGCACGCGAACAGCGCGCCCGCGGATCCGGAGTCGTAGGAGACGAAGAGGGATTCGCAGCCGACGACCAGGCCGTTGGGCAGCCACATGCCCAGGTAGGTGAGGCGGCGGGGGCGGGAGGACCACAGGAGCGCGTTGGTCTGCCAGGTCGCCCGGACGGACGGGCGGCCCGCGGCGCGCTGCGGGCGGGCGGTCAGGCCCAGGCGGATGGCGAGGGCCGAGGTGGCGTACAGCGCCGCCGCCAGGAGCAGACAGGCGCGGGGGGACAGCAGTGCCAGCAGGGCGCCGCCGGTCGCGAAGCCGACGACCTGCATCAGGCCCGAGACCATGTTGAACACCGAACGCCCCAGCAGATAGCCGGACTTGGGCAGGATCTCGTTGAGCAGACCGCCGCTCACCCCGCCGCCCAGCGAGGCGATCAGGCCCTGCAGGAAGACGACGCCGAAGATCGCCCCGATGGGTAGGCCGGGCAGCGCGAGCAGGGCCGTACAGGCGGCGAAGGCGAGGTTGATGCCGGTCAGGGTCACGCGTGGGGGCAGTCGGTCGGCGCCCGAGAGGAAGAAGGTCGCCCCCAGCATCTGCGCGAGCTGCGGCCCGAACATGCTCACCGCCGACAGCAGCGGCGAGTCGGTCGCCCGGTAGACCAGCGTGGCGAGCGAGAGCCCGCCGATCGTCAGGGCCGCGTTCTGGGCGGCGAAGGAGAAGAAGAACGGGGTGTATTCGGGCGTGCGGAAGAGCTCGCGGTAGCTGCGCATGGGCGGAGTCTGCGGGGGTGCGCGCGGGAGTCGTATTCTTTCGCCCGGACGCGAAACACCGGGGGGTGCGCATGGGGTGGTGGCAGCTCAACGCGGACACGCTCGCCCGCAGCCGCTTCGTCATCTCCCCGTTCGCCGAGACCTTCGCGGCCCTGAAACTGCTGCACGCGGGCAGCGCCACGCACCCCGGTGAACAGGCCTGGCTGCGGGACCGGTTGCCCGGCTACCGCGCCCGCCTCGCCGCCGACCCCACGACCGCGCAGCTCGTCCGCGCGGGCCTGGGCCGGTCCTGGATCGCCGACTTCCTCTGCCCCACCCAGAAGGACGGGGAGACCTTCGAGGCGTGCGTCGCCCGGGTGCGGTCCGCCCATCCGGCCGCGGCCCGCGCCCACCTCACGGTCTCCCTCGCCGGCCCGCTGCCCGCCGTACTGGACCGCGACGACCTCCCCGACCGCGCCGCCGCGCTCCTGGAGTACGTGTGGACCGAGACCGTACGACCGGACTGGGACCGGCGTCGGCGGGTGCTGGAGGCGGACGTGGTCGCCCGGACCGCGCTGGTCAGCCAGGGCGGCTGGGCGGCCGTACTGGACTCCCTGCGGCCCGGGCGGATGCGCTGGCTCGGGGAGAACCGGCTCCAGGTGAACCTGCACGAGTACCCGCCCCGCGAGATCTCCGGCGCCGAGCTCGTGTTCATGCCGGTCACCCCGAAGACCGGCTGGGTGTCCTGGGAGGAGTCCGAGATCTACGCGCTCGTCTACGCCTGCGCGGGCGCCCTCGCCGACCCCGGCAACCGGACCGTGCCCAGCAGCCTGGCCGCCCTGCTCGGCCCGGCCCGCGCGGGTGTCCTCGTCCTCCTCGACTCCCCCATGAGCACGAGCCAGCTGGTCGCGGTGACCGGCCAGGGGCTCGGTTCCGTCGGCCGGCATCTGAAGGTGCTGCTGGACGCGGGTCTGGTGGAGCGGCGGCGGGCCGGGCGGTCGGTGCTGTACTCGCGGGCGGCGGCCGGGGAGGTGCTCGTGGAGGCCCAGAACCGGGCCGACACCGAGCGGAGTTAGCATCCGCTTATGACGACTACAGATGGTTCTTCCCCCCTCGACGTCGAGATCGGTGCCCTCAAGGGTGGCTCCGCGGACCTCTCCCAGTACGCCGGCAAGGCGGTCCTCATCGTCAACGTGGCCTCCAAGTGCGGCCTGACCCCGCAGTACACGGGCCTGGAGAAGCTCCAGGAGCAGTACGCCGACCAGGGCTTCACCGTCCTCGGCGTGCCCTGCAACCAGTTCATGGGCCAGGAGCCCGGCAGCGCCGAGGAGATCGCCGAGTTCTGCTCGGCGACGTACGGCGTGACCTTCCCGCTGACCGAGAAGGTCGAGGTGAACGGCGAGGGCCGGCACCCGCTCTACCAGCGCCTCACCGGCTTCGCCGACGCCGAGGGCCACACCGGCGACATCCGCTGGAACTTCGAGAAGTTCCTCATCGGCCGCGACGGCGAGGTGGTCGCCCGCTTCTCCCCGAAGACGGAGCCGGACTCGGCGGAGGTCGTGGCGGCGGTGGAGGCGCAGCTCGCCTGAGCTGACCCACTCGGTTTCAGCGGGCGGTCACTTCAACTCGTCCGGACATGGGGTGCCCCGGGGCAGTTGGTACGGGGCACCCAACCTGTACGTCCCCGCCTTCGGCGCGACCAGGATCGTCCACTTGTCGCCCTTGTCGTCCTCTTCCGTCTGCATCAGACAGCCGTTGACGTTGTCGAACGACTTCGGCGTGCCGTCGGCCCGGTGCTTGGACGCCTGCGTCTCCTGCGGCGGCTTCACGCCCTTGCCCTTGGCGTCGACCAGGCCGAGCCACGGCGAGTAGGGGACCCGGATCAGGACCCGCCCGGGCTTCTTGACCTCGATGGTCAGCTCGCCCTGCTCCGCGCGGTCGACCGTGGCCGGCGAGTCCGCGAGCGGGGTCGGGTCGGTGACCTGGAACAGCTGCCAGTTGGCATCGCCCCAGATCTGCTTCAGATACGGCATCCCCCGCTGCACCAGCTCCCGCTCGCGCTCGCCGCCATCGCCGTCGGGCTGGTCCTTGGGCAGCACGACGAAGTGGACGGCCCAGCGCTGGAGCCACTCGTGGTAGTTCGCCGAGTTCAGGGTGTCGTCGTAGAAGAGCGGGTTGCGCTCCATGTCGGCCTGGCGGTTCCAGCCGCGGGCGAGGTTGACGTAGGGGGCCAGCGCGGAGGCCTCGCGGTGGGAGGCCGCGGGCACGACTTCGACCCGGCCCTTCTCCGCGCCGACCTCCTGGAGCTCGTTCACCAGCGGCGCCAGCTCGCGCGCCCAGGACGCGGTCGGGGTCGTGACGACGACGTCGTCGACCGACTTGAAGCCGATCCAGAAGGTGAAGCCGACGATGGCCAGCACGGTCACGTACCAGGTGCGCGAGCGCGGCACCATGAACGGCAGCGCCGCGACCAGCGCCACGCCCGCGAAGAGCATCGCGAGGCGGGTGATGTTGGAGCCGATCTGCGAACTGACCAGCCACACACCGAGGATGGACAGGCCGTACACCGCGGAGGTCAGCCGGACCGTCTTCCACTCCTTGGGGACCAGCGCGAAGACGAGGACGGCCGAGGTGAACGGCAGGATCACCGACGCGAACTTCATCGGCTGGGTGCCCGAGAACGGGAACAGCCAGGCCGAGACCGCCACGACCACGACCGGCGCGATCCCCAGCGCCCAGGCGCCGGGCCGGCGCTTCTGCAGGAACAGGGCCACCGCCACCAGCCCCACGAACAGCCCCGCCACCGGTGACGCCATGGTCGCGAGCGCGGCCAGCGGAGCCGCGCACAGAGCCTTCGCCCAGCGTTTGTAGCGCCAGCGGTGCGGCCAGCAGAAGACGACGGCGACCGCGCCGAGCGCGAAGACCGTGCCGAGGCCGTAGGTCACCCGGCCCGAGGCCGCGTTGCACAGGAAGGCGAAGACACCGGCGAGCGAGGCCCACAGCGGATTCCGCACCGACCGGCTGCGCAGCAGGATCAGCGTCAGCAGCCCCGCCGAGATCGTGCCGGCGATCATCATCGTCGTACGGACGCCCAGGACGGACATCAGATACGGCGACACCATGCTGTACGACACCGGGTGCATACCGCCGTACCAGGCGAGGTTGTACGCGGAGTCGGGGTGGCGGCCGACGAACTCGGCCCAGGCGTCCTGGGCCGCGAGGTCGCCGCCACTGTTCGCGAACGTGAAGAACCAGGCGATGTGCAGGACGCCGGACAGGGCCGTGAAGGAGAGCACCGGGTGGCGCAGGAACCGCTCCCGCAGGGCGGACACCACAGCGGCGGCCCTACCGGGCAGCCGGGTCTCCCACCCCTCGGACCGTGCCTCGGGCCGTGCCTCGGGCACGCGTATTCGCGGGCCGGATACCGGGCCCGGATCGGCGTCGTCGGCGCGTGTCGGCTCCGCTGTGGCCACCTGAAGGCACTCCCCGTGGTGTCCCGTCTTCTGTTCAGGTCTTCTTCTCGTTCAGGTCTGCCGTCTGTACGCGTCCCGAGCGCTCCGGCCTGCCCCGTTTCGTGACGCTAGCACGCACCCCGCCGGGGAGCGCCCGGGTGGGGCCCACCGACGGGATGCGCGGACGTCAGTTGTCGTCCGGCGACCCGGATCAGCCGATACGCGTCAGCTTGGCGGTGAAGCCGGGCTCCGTGAGGTCGGACTGCAGGGCGACGGGGACCTTGACCGCGCCGTCGGAGCTGTCGCCGACGGTGAGGGTGCCCACCTTGGTGCCGGCCTTCGCGGTGTGCGGTACGTCGTCCGCGGCGAAGGACAGCTTCACCTTTAGGCCGGCCCAGCCGACCGCGGTGACGTCCTTGGTGAGCACGACCGGGGTGTGCCCGCCGAGGCCGTCGTCCACGTAGCCGACGACGGTGCCCTTCTTGAGGATCTTCGTCGAGGTCAGCGCGTCCTGCGCGGCCAGCATCGCGGTCTTGCTGACGGCGTTGACCGTGTCGATGATCGGCGCCGTGTGCTGGCCGAGGATCGCGCCGACCACGGTGACCGTCTCGCCGCCGACCTCCTTGGTGGCGGCGAAGAGGAGATTGCCGCCGGCCTTGGTGGTCGTTCCCGTCTTGATGCCGAGGGCGCCGTTGTAGGGGACGAGACGGTTGTAGTTGTTCCAGGTCTTGCCCGACGGGTCCTTCCAGCTGGGCAGCTTGGTGATGTCCATCAGCGCCGGGATCTTCACCAGCTCGTTGCCGAGCTTCACCTGGTCCGCGGCGCTGGAGACGGTGGTCTCCTTGAGGCCGGAGGCGTCGGTGTACGTCGTGTTCGTCATGCCGAGTTCCTTGGCGGTGTCGTTCATCTTCTTGATGAACGCGGCCTCGGAACCGGCGTCCCAACGGGCCAGCAGACGCGCGATGTTGTTCGCGGACGGGATCATGATCGCCGAGAGGGCCTGCTGCTCGGTGAGTACGTCGCCCTGCTTGACGGTGTTGAGGGTGGACTCCCCGTCCTTGTCGTAGCCGCCCTCCTTCTCCGCGAGCGCGTCCACGGTGATCTTCTCGCCCTCCGAACCCGCCTTCATCGGGTGGTCCTTGAGGACGATGTACGCCGTCATGGCCTTGGCGACCGAGCCGATCGCGACGGGCGTCTGCTTGCCGAAGGCGCCCATCGTGCCGATGCCGTCGATGTCGAGGCTGCCCTGGCCCTCGGACGGCCACGGGAGGTCGGCCTTGTCGCCGTCGAAGGTGTACGAGTCGTCGGCGGTGAGCTGGAGCGAGGGGGTCGGCAGGGGGCGCATGGCCTGCACGATCGCAAACACGACCGCCAGCAGCAGGACCAGCGGGGTCCAGATCTTGACCCGCCGCACGATCGTGCGGACCGGTGTCTGGGGCGGCGGCGGGGTGTTGGTCAGCTCGGCCAGCAGGTCGAGCGGCGGCTTCGGCGGCAACGGCTGCTGAGTGGTCCGCTCGGGCCCGACCAGCGGCAACGCGGCCGTCGCCTCCGCGGGCCGACGCACGGGCGGCTCGTCCAACGGCTTGAGCGCGACGAACTTGCTGGTGCGCTCGGCTTCTTGCTCGGGGGACTTGGGGGCGGGGGTGGGGGCGGGGGCCTTCGGCGGCTGCTCCACCTTGGAGGCGTCGGCGGCCTTGGGGTCACCGGCGGGCTTGGAATCGCCGGCCGGCTTGGCGGCGTCAGCAGGCTTGGGGGCATCGGATGTCTTCGGAGCCCTGAAGTCGCCCAGCTTGAGCATGGTGGTCGGCTGGTCGAGCTGGGGCCGCTTGAGCATGGTGGTGTGCTGATCGGCGGGGGGTTCGTCAGCGGGGGTTTCATCGGCAACGCCGTCGTCGCCACCGCCGTCCTTGGGCGAGTCCTCGGGCTCGTCCTCGGCGTCGGCGGCCTTGTCCGCGTCCACCGGGGCGTCTTCGGGCTCGGCCGTGTCCGCCGGGGTGCCGTCGACGGGGGCGTCCTCGGGCTCGTCGTCCGTGACGACCGCGTCGGCGGGCTCCGGAGCCTTGTCACGCACGTCGGCGTCCACGGGGGCGTCCTCGGGCTCGCCCGCATCCACCGAGGCGGCGTTCACAGGAGCGTCCTCAGGCTCGTCCACGTCCGCCGGAGCGGTGTCGACCGGCGCATCCTCGGGCTCGTCGTCCTCGGCGACCTCCGCAGCCGTCTCCTCGGCGTCGGCGCTGCCGATGGCGTCCTCGGGGACCTCGGACTCGTCTCCGGTCCCGTCCGCGTACCCGACCCCGGTCCCGTCCGCGCCCTCAGGACCCTCGGCGTCCTCGGAATCATCGGAGGCCTGAGAGGTCCCGTCGTCGGACGCGCCCTCGTCCTCGACCGACCCTTCGCCGCCTCCGGCACTCCCGGCGCTCCCGGCGCCTCCGGCACCCGTGGCGTCCTCGGCGGACTCATCGACCTCGACCGACCCCGCGGGCCGCGCCTCGGCCTCGGGCTTCGCGTCAGCCTCCGCGTCGGGCCCGGCCTCAGCCTCCGCGTCGGCCCCGGGCCCGGGCTCCACGTCCGTCGCGAGATCCCGTACCGAGAACACCCGCGTCGCCGTATCCACCCCGCCCCGGGCACCGGCACCGGCGCCTGCGCCGCCCTCCGTCGCGGAGGCCGTCCGTTCCGGTTCTCGGCTCACCGCCAGGCGCGGATCGCGGGGCTGCGTCCTCGCCTCGGGAACCGGACCCGCGCTCCCCGACGTCGATCCTGTCGACGACTCGCGCTGCTTCGACCTGTCGGGGGACTCGCCCGCCACCGGTGCCTCCTCCTTGCCGCACGCCGTCCGCGCGGCTACCGAACCGTCTGACCGCCCGCTCGGACCACGCCTCCCCGACGCTGTCCGAACCATGTACCAGTGTCCTGTGTGCGGGCTTAACCTCTGCGGTAGACGAGAACGACATACCTACCGGTTCCACTACAAAGAGGTCACGCACCCTCGACAGACCAATGTGAGAGGGGTCACCCTGTCTTTCATCCACGCGGGGAGGCATGGATGGGCAGGAGCCGCAGAACACTTCCGGAAGAGCTTCTGCTGCTGGCATTGGACCCGGCCACGGGTACCACTGCACAGCCGCAGTCGCTCGACCTCGGTCTGGCCGGAGCACAGCTAGTGGAGCTGGCGCTGGCCGGACGGATAGCCCCAGACGGGGATCGTATCGCCGTGGTGGCACCACGGCCGACTGGAGATCCGACACTGGACTGCGCGTTGGAGTTGCTGCGAAGGCGTGGCGCTCCGGTGCGTGCGGTCCACTGGATCGGCGGGCCCCGACTGGGGTTGCGCCAGACCTACCTCTCGCATCTGGAGCGGTGCGGCATGGTGCATGCCGTGGCGGGACAGATGTGCGGGGTGTTGCCGACGACTCGTTATCAGGCGACGGACAACGCCATCAGCCGGGAGATCCGTGCCCGGCTGGATTCCGCGATCCGTACCGGCGTTCCGCCGGACCCACGGACCGCGGCGTTGGCCGCGCTCGCTCACGCGGTCGGCCTCGGCAAGCACCTGTATCCGGGCAATGAGGGACGCTCGTCCCGCTCCCGGCTGCGGGATCTGATCCGGCACGACCCGATGGGCGGCCTCGTGGCACACGCCGTGATGGACGTCCAGAACGGTGTGGCGGCCCAGCCGCGTCGCAGTCCGGCCCCGGCCGGCCGGCAGGCGGTCGGACCACCGGTCAGGCAGGCATCAGAACCCGCTCGCGGTGTTCCGATGCAGCCGCACCGCAGTTCCATGGCGCGTGTCGTGGCCCACTGAGCCGCAGTTCCACGACATCGCCGTACAGCACCACGGCACCACAACCGCAGAACCGCACCGCCAAGCGCCGCACCGCAAGTCCCCATGACCCGGTACGGGAGCCGCTGGACCGAGCGGGGTGAAGCAGACGTAACGTCTCTTCACCCCGCTCGGCCGCGTCTTCGGGGCCTTGGAAAAACCCGAATACGGCCTGGACCTGCCGCATATCCAACGTTTCCCAGCGGTAGTAACCACCTTGGTGGCAATCTGCTCAACAGCAGATACGCAAAGTGGCAAACAGAGGTTCACAGCCGGAGGTGCACGTCCCGTGGCGTCCAGTGTCAATCCCACCGTCCGGCGGCGCCGGCTGGGTCAAGAGTTGCGCCGGCTCCGTGAGCTGAAAGGCATGACGGCCGAAGAGGTCGCCGAGCGACTGCTGGTGTCGCAGTCGAAGATCAGCCGTCTCGAGAACGGCCGGCGCAGCATCAGCCAGCGTGACGTCCGCGATCTGTGCGGGGTCTACGAGGTCGAGGACGTCCGGATCGTCGACTCGCTGATGCAGATGGCCAAGGACTCGCGCCAGCAGGGCTGGTGGCACTCCTTCGGCGACATCCCCTACAGCGTCTACATCGGACTGGAGACGGACGCGGCGAGTCTGCGCGTCTACGATCCCCAGGTCGTCCCCGGCCTGTTGCAGACCCGGCAGTACGCCGAGGCGCTGATCGCGGGCGCGTTGCCGGAGACCGCCGCCGCGGACGTGGAGAAGCGCGTCCAGGTGCGGCTGCGCCGGCAGGAACGAATCACCGCCCCGGAGAACCCGCTGCGCCTGTGGACGGTGATGGACGAGGCGGCCGTACGCCGGATCGTCGGCAACCGCTCGCTGATGCGCGATCAGCTGGAGCATCTCGTCGAGCAGTCCCAACTGCCGCACGTCACCGTGCAGGTGATCCCCTTCGAGATGGGCGCGCACCCGGGCGTGAACGGCCAGTACGCGATCCTGGAGTTCCCCGACGCGGCCGACTCCAGCGTGGTCTACATCGAGGGCGTGACCAGCGACCTGTATCTGGAGAAGGCGAACGACGTCCAGAAGTACAGCGTGATGTACGAGCACTTGAGGGCGCAGGCGCTGAACGCGGACCAGTCGCGGCAGTTCATCGCGGACATCGCCAAGGAGTACGCGCGGTGAACCAGGGCCTTCCGAGGCGGTCTTCGACGGAAGCGGCCGCAGAGTACACCTTCCGTAGGCCGAATTGGAAGACCCACCTGGAATATGCCATTCAGACGAGTGAATAGTCGCTTCGTACGCGGGGGTTGGCGAGTACCGTCGATCACGCCAATCAGACACCAAGGTTGGCGCAAACCAGCAACTCGTCATCTGGCAATACGGAGCAAAAATGGCAATTCGTCAGGGCGCCACGGCCACCTGGACCAAGTCCTCCTACTCCACCGGGAACGGGGCCTGTGTCGAGGTCAAGTCCCCGGTCATCGAGGGCCTGTCCGTCCGTGACTCCAAGGTCACCGAAGGACCGGAACTGGCTTTCCCCTCCGACGCGTGGAACGCCTTCGTGGCCTCGGTCAAGGCGTAACGGCACGTCTGTCACACATGCGACAACTTCACAAGCTGCACCAACAGAGCCCTCTCGACCAGCCCGCCGTCCTTGCCGAGGGGGCTCGGCTTGTGCCCGCACATTCCTGACGGATCCGGTCAGCGGAGCCGGTCCACGTAGGTGTCCGTCCCCGGCACGGTCGGGATGAACGGCGCCACCAACTCGACCCGCCCCAGGCCCGATTCGACGATCTGCTCGTCGAGTCCGGTGAAATAGCCCTCCCAGCACTCGCGCGGGTCCGCCTCCAGGAACCACAGCAGGGTCAGCCGGGTGTCGACCCCCTCGACCTGCTTGACATAGGTCATCCGATCACCGGGCAGGGGCGTCGGCCGGAAGACGGTCACCAGCGCGGCCGGTGACCCGGCGACCCGCTTGGGCAGATGGCGCGAACGCAACCACTCCGCCAACTCGGCCCGCTGCTCGGCCGATTCGGCGTCGATCACCTCCAACACCAGCCCGGCGTAAGGGTGGTCGAGCGCGTGGAAGTCCCGCGGCCCCGCCGCCCCGTCCCGGTACACGCTCGCCTCGTGGTCCTGGAAGGCGGTGAAGACGTGGGTGCGGTCCTGGTAGACCCGGGCGTCCCGGTTGAGCCGCTTGTTGATCGCCACGGTCCACTTCATGTGGTCGTCGTAGCGGCCGTCGGTGATCCAGTACGTGGAGAGGTAGCAGCCGGCCGCGACCGGCTGGGCGATCGCCGACTTCTCGGGGTAGCGCAGGAGTTGGAGATCCCGGGTGGCGACCCAGCGGCGCCCCGCGTACATCCAGGGCATCGCCATCGCACCGGCGTAGTAGTGATCGTCCTCGTACCACCTGTTGTACGCGTACTCGTGGCCCGGGTGCGGCTCGACCATGGTGATCAGCGCGTGGCCCGGGCGGACTCCGTACGGGCCGACCGCGGCCAGTTCGGCGTACGTCTGACTGCGGGTGTCTGTCTTTTCGGGGCCCTCGGACATGGGCGCTCCCCTTCCTTCGTCCGCCGGTCGCCCATACTCTGACGCCCCGTCAGAAAAAGCGCCAGGGTCAGGGAAGCGCTGGGTCGGAGGTCTCTCATGTCACTGCTCGCGGGCAAGACGGTCGTCGTGTCGGGAGTCGGCGCCGGGCTCGGTCATCAGGTCGCGGCGGCGGTCGTGCGCGACGGCGGGAACGCGGTGCTCGGGGCGCGCACCGAGGCGAATCTCGCCAAGAGCGCCTCCGACATCGATCCGGACGGGGCGCACACGGCGTACCGGGCGACCGACATCACCGACGAGGCGCAGTGCCAGGCTCTCGCCGCGCTCGCGCGGGAGCGGTTCGGGCGGATCGACGCGATGGTCCAAGTGGCCGCCTGGGACAGCTACTTCGGCGGAGTGGAGGACGCCGACTTCGCGACCTGGCAGTCGGTGATCGACGTGAACCTGCTGGGGTCGCTGCGGATGGCGCGGGCCTGTCTGCCGGGCCTGAGGGCGGCCGGGGGCGGGTCGGTGGTCCTGATCGGGACGCAGTCGGCGGTCGCGGCCCCCTCACAGGTGCGGCAGGCGGCGTACGCGGCCTCCAAGGGGGCGCTGACGAGCGCGATGTACTCGCTCGCGCGGGAGCTGGGGCCCGACCGGATCCGGGTCAACACCGTGCTGCCGGGCTGGATGTGGGGGCCGCCGGTGCAGGCGTTCGTGCAATTCACCTCGCACACGGAAGGGGTGCCGGAGGCGGACGTACTGAAGCGGCTGACGGATCGGATGGCGCTGCCGGACCTCGCCACGGACGGGGACGTGGCGGACGCTGCCGTATTTCTCGCCTCGGACCGCTCGCGGGCGATCACGGGACAGTCTTTGCTGGTCAACGCGGGCGAGTTGATGCGATGACGCCTCTTTCCCAGTCGATCGACTGTTCAGATACATAAACCCAGGACAGCAGTCGGAACATTTTTACAGTCTCTTGACCTTCCACTTGCTTGCCGTGGGCACGCCACCCCGCCCAGAGTTCACATGCCCGACCCCGGCAGCGGGAACATGGAAGGGGACCCATGAACAGTCTCGACTGGGCTGTGCTCATCGCCTATTTCGGCGTGATGATCGCCATCGGCGTCTGGTCGCACAAGCGAGTGGACAACGTCAGCGACTTCTTCACCGCCGGCGGCAAGATGCCCTGGTGGCTGTCCGGCATCTCGCACCACATGTCGGGCTACAGCGCGGTGATGTTCACGGGCTACGCGGGCATCGCCTACACCTACGGCGTCACGTCGTTCATCACCTGGTCCTTCCCGATCGCGCTGGGCATCGCCATCGGCTCCAAGCTGTTCGCGCCGCGCATCAACCGGCTGCGCTCACGGCTGCACGTAGCCTCCCCGCTCGAATACCTCAAGAACCGCTACGACTTGAAGACGCAGCAGGCCCTCGCGTGGTCCGGCATGCTGCTGAAGATCGTCGACGTCGGCGCCAAGTGGGCGGCGATCGCGACCCTGTTGTCGGTGTTCACCGGGATCTCCCTCAACCAGGGCATCCTCATCACCGGCGCCATCACGGCGGTCTACTGCACGATCGGCGGCCTGTGGGCCGACGCGCTGACCGAACTGGGCCAGTTCGTCATCCAGTTGCTGGCCGGCGTCGCGATGTTCGTCGCCGTCGTCCTGAAGCTGAACGACAAGGGCATCGGCTTCCTCGGCGCCTGGGACGAGCCGGCGCTCCAGGGCCACGGCAAGCCGCTGGTCGGTCAGTACGGCACGGTCTTCCTCATCGCCTTCCTCTTCATCAAGCTCTTCGAGTACAACGGCGGCATGCTCAATCAGGCCCAGCGCTACATGGCCACGGGCAGCCCGCGCGAGGCCGAGCGCTCGGCCCGGCTGTCGGCGGCCCTGTGGCTGGTCTGGCCGGTGGTCCTGTTCTTCCCGATGTGGATGTCGCCGCTGCTGGTGACCGCGAAGAAGCCGGACGGCTCCGACTCGTACGCCCTGATGACCGAACAGCTCCTCCCCCACGGTCTGTTGGGCCTCGTCATCGTCGGCTTCTTCTCGCACACCATGGCCATGTGCTCCTCCGACGCCAACGCGATCGCGGCCGTCTTCACCCGGGACGTGGCGCCGGTGGTGTCGAAGCAGGCGCGGTCCTGGAGCGAGCGGTCCGGACTGATCGCGGCGCGCGTGACCACCGTGCTCTTCCTCGGCCTGTCCATGGCGGTGGCCACCCAGGTCAACTCCCCCGCCTTCAAGGACATCATCACCGTCGTGATCAAGTGGGTCGCCGGTCTCATGGGCCCGATCGCGATCCCGATGATGCTGGGTCTGCTCCGCCCGTTCCGCCGCTCCGGCCCGACGGCGGCGCTCACCAGCTGGTCCATGGGTCTGCTCGCCTTCTGGCTGGTCAACTACCCGATCAACTGGAACGTCGACGGCGGCGTCCCGCTCCAGTACCAGGTGTCGATCCCGCTGGCCGTGTCGCTGGTCCTGTACATCCTCATCGGCTATCTGAAGCCGGAGGACACCCCGGAGCGCCTCGCGGTCATCGAGACCATCAACACGGACGACGACAGCACCGCGGTCGCCGTGCCGGCCCCGGCCGGCCCGGTCGAGGACACGGTCGCCACGTCACCGTCCAAGGACTGACCGACGTCACCGACCAGGGACCGACCGCTCAGGCCCGCGGGTAGCGCACCAGCCACCCCGGGGACGAGCCCCCGGGACCGTGCAGCGCCGGGCCCTGGGTCATCTCCATCGCGAAGTCGTCCGCCAGTTCCAGGAGTGTGGGACGGCCCTCCAGCTCGGCCAGCCAGGCCGGCGGGAGGGCCGTTTCGCCGTGCAGGGCGCCAAGCAGGCCGCCGGTGAGGGCGCCGGTCGCGCCCGAGGGGCCGTCGTGGTTGACCGCGAGGCACAGCCCGTGCCGGACGTCCTCGCCGACCAGGGCGCAGTACACGGCGGCCGCCAGCACCCCGTCCGCCGAGCCGTCCGCCGCCAGCTCCTCCACCCGCGCCGGCGTGGGCATGCCCTGCCGGACGGCGCCCAGGGCGTGCTGCAGGGCGTCGGAGACGTGCTCGTGCCCCGGCCGCGCCGCCAGCAGCCCCAGCGCCCGCTGCACGGCCGCGTCGAGGCTCTCCCCGCGTGCGAGCCCGTGCACGATGACGGCGTACGCCCCCGCCGACAGGTACGCCGTGGGATGTCCGTGGGTCTGCGCGGCGCACTCCACGGCGAGCTGGACGACCAGCTGCGGCTCCCAGCCGACGAGCAGCCCGAAGGGCGCCGAGCGGGCGGTCGCCTCCGGACCGAGCTCGGCCGGGCTCTTGGGGGACTCCAGCGTGCCCATGGTGTCGTCGCCGAACCCGATGAGCAGCGCGCGGGTCGGCTCGCGCCGGGCGTACAGCCACTCCTCGCGGGCCAGCCAGCCGTCGTCCTTGCGGCGCTCGTCGGGCCCCCAGTCCCGCTGGGTGGAGGCCCAGCGCAGATACGCCCGGTGCAGATCGGTCGGCGGGTGCCAGGCGCCCGTGTCACGGCGTACCTGGGCGCGTATCAGCCCGTCCACGGAGAACAGCGTGAGCTGCGTGAGATGGGTGACCGCGCCGCGCCGGCCGTAGGCGAAGACCAGATCGGCGACGCCTTCCGCGCCGTACGCCTCCCGGATCTCCTCCAGGTCCAGCTCGTCGACGGGTGCGCCCAGCGCGTCCCCGACGGACACCCCGAGGAGTGTCCCGCGCACCCGGCTGCGGAAGTCCTGCTGCTCGGCACGGCCCCAGACGGCCCCGGCTGTCGCACCCACCAAGACCTCCCCGACGGCACCACCTCTACGCACGACAGCACAGCACTGTAATCGAACGGGGACGGTGGGTTGAGGGGGCGGGAGGGTGCGGGGTGTGTGCTGCGTGCGAACCCGAGTGGACAGGAACGGTCAGATATCGGTCACATGTGGACGATCGGCGCGCTCGGTTCGCCGCTCTCGGGGCGGCCCTTGTGGAACATGAGGGCGGCGATCACGGCGCCGGCGGTGAAGAGGCCGGCGGACCACCAGTAGGCGGTCGAGTAGCTGTGCAGCCGGGCCTGGGCGACGGTCGCCGGAGTGGCCGCCCTGCCGACGAGGTAGGCGGTCGCGGCGCTCGCGGCGAGGGTGTTGAGCAGGGCGGTGCCGATGGCGCCGCCGACCTGCTGCATGGTGTTGACCGCCGCGGAGGCGACCCCCGCGTCCTCGACCCTGACCCCGTGGATGGACAGGCTCATCGCGGGCGGCAGCGACAGCCCGATGCCGGAACCGATCAGCAGCAGCCCGGGCAGCACCCCGGAGGCGTACCCGCTGTCCAGGTCGAGCGCGGTCAGCAGGGCGAGGCCCGCGGCCGAGGTCAACAGGCCCAGGGGTACGAGGATCTTGGGGCCGATCCTCGGCAGCAGCACACTGATGGAGAGCTGGGCGACGACCATCAGGCTGCCCATCATCGGCAGGAACGCGAGGCCGGTCCTGACGGGCGTGAAGGCGAGGGAGGCCTGGAGGTAGTAGGTCAGGAAGAGGGAGACGCCGAAGAGTCCGGCGCTGGCGATGGCCATCACGAGGAAGGACGCGCCCCGGGTGCGGTCGGCCAGGACGCGCAGGGGCAGCAGGGGATGCGCGGCGCGGGTCTGCCACCAGGCGAAGACGGCAAGGAGCAGCACGGCGGCGGTGAGGGTGCCCCAGGTCAGCGGCGAGGACCAGTCGTACGTCTCGGCGTTGGCGAAGCCGTAGACCAGGCCGAAGAGACCGGCCGAGCCGAGGACCGTGCCGGGGAGGTCGAGCCGGGGCCGTACGGCCGGGGCGCCCTTGCGCATCAGGACGAGTCCGCCGATGAACGCGACGACGGCGAAGCCCAGGTTGACGTAGAGGGTCCAGCGCCAGCTCAGGTGCTCGGTGAGCAGTCCGCCCAGCAGCAGTCCGAAGGCGCCGCCCGCGCCGCCGATGGCACCGAAGACGCCGAAGGCGCGGGCCCGGTCCTCGGCGGTGGTGAAGGTGACGTTGAGCACGGCCAGGGCGGCCGGGGCGAGCAGTGCGCCGAAGATTCCCTGGAGGACCCGGCCGGTGACCAGCACCTCGAAGTTCGGCGCCGCGCCGGCCAGCGCGGAGGCGCCGGCGAAGCCCGCGATGCCGACCAGGAAGACGATCTTCCGGCCGAAGAGGTCGGCCAGTCTGCCGCCGAGCAGCAGCAGACTGCCGAAGGCCAGGGCGTACGCCGTGACGATCCACTGCCGGCTGCCGTCACTGAAACCCAGGTCGCGCTGGGCGGACGGCATCGCGATGTTCACGATCGTGACATCGAGGACGACCATCAGCTGGGCGATCGCGATCACGATCAGGACCCACCAGCGGCGGCGGTCGGGGGCGTCCGTATCTGCGACCGCAAGGGGGGCCTGGGGCGGGGGCGCGGCCACGTCCTCGGTCAGGGGCTTGGGGGATTTGGACATGGGACTCTCCGGGAGCGAAGACGGAAAACGAAACGAAGCCGTTTCGCTGCGCCAGTGTACGCATGTCGTGGCAGTAGCTGCCACTAGGCCCGGACTGCCATGAGGCAGTGATGGTCACGCAGAGGTCGGAATGGGGACCTCGCCGGTGCGGAGAAGGGCGAGCGCCTGCTCGACGGCCAGACTCAGGGCCGCGGGCTCGTCGCTGCGCGCCCATTCCGCGACCGCGATCTCGACGACGGCCGCGACGTTCGCGGCGGCGAGCGCGGCGACCGTCTCCGTCGTACGGCCTCCGGTGCGTCGGCGGATCTCCTCCGCGAGGCTCTCGCGCCACAGCCAGTTCACCGCCCGCAGCTCCGCGTGCAGGGACCGGGTGCGGACGATGATCCGGTAGACGGCCTTGCGCCGTTCCGCGTCGTCCTCGATGGTGCGCCGGACACTGTCGACCACCTGGAACAGGGCCTGCGGCAGCGGGACTTCGGCGGGCAGGCCGCGCAGTTCCGCCAGCGCGGTGTGCAGGGCCTCCTCGGTGAAGCGGACGACGAGCGCTTCCTTGGTCGGGTAGTAGCGGTACACCGTCCGGGGCCCGACCTCCGCCGCGGCGGCGATCTGCTCGACGGTCGTGGCGTCGAAGCCCTGCTCGTCGAAGAGCGCGATGGCCGTGTCCGCGATCAGCTGACGGGTCCGCTCCATCTTGATCTCTCGAAGTCCCACTCCACACCCTCCACGCACCGGCTTGCCGCCGCCATTCTCGCCGCTCCCGGCTCAGTCACCGGCCCAGGGGCGCGCGCCGAGCCGCTCTCGCACGGTCGCGCGCTGCTCCTGGGCCCAGGCGGAGGAGGGGTTGAGCTCCAGGGAACGGTCCAGGTCGATCAAGGCCTCCTCCTCACGTCCCAGGTTTGCCAGGCTCGCGCCCCGGCTGGCGTACGCCGACGCGTAGTCGGGGTCGAGGGCGAGGGCCCGGTCGTAGTCGGCGAGGGCCTCCTGGTCGCGGCCGGCGGTGCGGAGGGCGTCGCCGCGTTCGCAGTAGCTCCAGGCCCAGTCGGGTTGCAGCTGGACGGCGCGGTCGAGGTCGGCCAGCCGACGCTCGGGGTCGCCGAGGTCGCGCCACACCCGGGCCCGGCGGACGAGCGCCCAGGCGTAGGCGGGCTTGAGGTCCAGCGCGCGGTTCAAGTCGGCGAGGGCCAGGTCGAGTTCGCCCCGGACGAAGTGGGCGGTGCCTCGGGAGGCCCAGCCGAAGTCGCTGCTCGGGTCCAGGCGCAGGCCCTCGTCCAGGTCACGGACCGCCTCGTCCGGATGGCCCGCCATACGGTGGTGCTCGCCGCGCAGGATGTGGTGGTAGCCGTTGGCCGGCTCCAGCGCCACCACCCGGTCGAGCGCGTGGAGCGCCGCCCGGTAGTCCCGCATCCCGCCCAGGGTCACGGCCTTGGCCCGCAGGGCGCGTACGAGGTCCGGTTCAAGGGCGAGCGCGTGGTCCCAACTCTCCAGCGCCCGCTCGAAGTCACCGGTCCGGGCCAGGGCGTCGCCCTGGTGCGCCCACGCCTCCGCCCGCCAGGGCTCGTCCCCTCGCGCGCGGCTCAGCAACAGCCGCAGCAGCCCGGCCACCCCGCCGTCCGCGAACGCGTCCGTCAGGGCCCGCCCGTACGTCCGTACGGTCTCGGCGTCCGTGTCCTCCCCCGCCTCCGCGACCAGCCGCACCCACCGCCCCACCACGTCGTCCCCGTCCGAGCAGGCGGCGACGAGGTCGGCGGGGAGTGTGGTCTGCGCGGTCCGGGGCCGGGCGCACAGGGAGTGGTACGACTCGGCGAGCCGCAGCGCGCGCCACTCCTCGTCGGCCCTGAACTCCTCGGGCTCCCGGCCCTGTTCGGCCTCTGCCCGCCACCGTCCGAAGACCTCGGCGAGCTGTGTCTGCCGTTCGGCCCAGCCGCGTGGGGAGCGGCGGCGTTGCAGGCGGAGCATCGGCTCGCGCACGAGGTCGTGGTAGCGGAGGCGATCGCCACCCCGGTCGTCCACGAACGGCAGCCCGCGCAGCCACGCGAAGAGCGCGTCCGCCTCCTCGTCCGGGCATGCGGCGGCGGCCCGGAACACGTCCATGTCCAGGCTGCGGGGCAGCGCGCACGCGAGCGCCACGGCTCGGCGCACCGGGTCCTGCTCCCACTTCAGGAACCGCTCGACCGCCGTGGCGCTGGGGTCGCCCACGTCGTCCGGGTCGGCGGGGTGCTGCTCGGCCAGGGTGGACACCAGCACCGGGAGCCCGCCGCTGAGCCGCAGCACCTCTTCCACCACGGGCTCGTCCACAACTCCCTTGCCCGCCAACAGCCCCCGGGCCTCCGCGTCGGTGAACGGCCCCAGCGGCAGGTCCGTCATGAAGTCGGCGAAGGCGCCCCAGCGGGCGGTGTCGAAGGGCCGTTGCCCGGAGGTCACGACGACGATGTTGGCGGCGAGGGTCCCGTACCGATCGCTGTCCATCAGTTCGTGCAGCCACTCGTCGACAAAAACCCCGACCCGTTCATACGTATCGAAGAACAGGACCACCCAAGGAACCGCCGAGGCAGCCTCGTTGAGCTCGCTGAGCAGCACGGGCGTAAGCACCCTCTCCGGCGCCAGCACCAGTTGCACGTCCTCCTGACTACGGAAGCGCGCACTGAGCCCGGCTCTCAACCGCTCGGCCCCCTGGGCGAGTTGGGAGGCGTCAAGAGCCCCGGCGAAGGCCCCCACCCCAGGCACCATCCCCAACCCGACCAGCCCGGCCCGAGCCGCCACCACACTCCCGAGGGACGGCCCGCCCTCCTCCCCCTCGATCGCGAGGGTGGCCTCGGCCTCGTGCCGCCGCGCCCGCTGCGCGGCGAGCAGCCGTTCGACCTCCTTCAACCGACGGCCCTGGGAGGCGAATTGGCGCGCGACGACCGCCATGGCCTCCGGCACACTGCCGGCACCTTCATCGACGTACGCGGTGAGCGCGCCCTTCTCCCGGGCGATCTGCTCCAACTCCCGTACGAGAAAGGTCTTCCCGACCCCCGCGTTGCCGTGCACATGAAACAGAAACCGATGCCGCTCGTCCTCGGGCGGAATGTCGAAGTTCCCCCGAAAGACGGCCCGTTCAACCCCCCGCCCGACAAATCCGGCCCGCCGACGCCGCCGGACGAGCTCCTGCATCGACGGCCGAGCCTGCGCCACGCTTTCGCTCCCTTGTCGGGGGGTTGTTCTTGGGGCTGGGTGGGGTCATTGTCGCGCAGCGACGAAGCAGCCCTGCGGCAGGCCGGCGCGGAAGTGGTACTGGCGGACCTCCAGGGCACGGAGCTGCTGGTGAAGCTCGTACGCTGGTGGTGCGGGCGCTCCCCTTGGTGTTCCCGTGGGTCCGTCATCTGTCGGCGGACGAGCTGGGGGAGTTCGTCGCCGAGCTCTTCGAGGCCGCATGCGACGTGACGCAGGTGGATGGACACGGCCATCTCCATCGCGTCGTCGTCGAATGGCGCGCGACGGCGCGTGTGCTCGCCGACCCCGAACTCACCGCACAGCTCACTCGCCGGCTGCCGGACGAAGACCACGGTGAGGTGACGGACAGCCACCACCCGCCCGACCAAGCTTGAGCAGCCCCCGGCCACCCGTCGGTCACGCACTACCGTGGGACACATGCCCGAGCCCTCCGTGCGGGAGTTCTACGACGATCTGGCCCGCGACTACCACCTGATGTTCCGGGACTGGGACGCGAGCATGGCTTACCAGGCCGAGGTGTTGGGCGGGTTGCTCCGTCGATCTCTCGGGGCGGGGGCGCACGCCGTTCTGGACTGTTCGTGCGGGATCGGTACCCAGGCCATCGGGTTGGCCCTGGCCGGGCACCGGGTCGTCGGCAGTGATGTGAGTCCGGTCGCCGCCGCGCGTGCTGCGGCCGAGGCGGTGGCGAGGGGGTGCCGGCTTCCGGTCGTCGCGGCCGACATGCGCCAACTGCCGTTCGGGGAGGCGTTGTTCGATGTCGTTCTCTGTGCGGACAACTCCCTCCCGCATCTGCTCTCCGGGCAGGATCTGCGGGCGGCGCTCCTCGGGATGAGGCGGGTGCTCCGGGACGACGGGCTGCTGATGATCACCGTCCGGGACTATGACGAGGCTCGCCGGACCAGGCCCACGGCGACACCTCCGCAGGTCTCGGAGACACGCGACGGCCAGGTGATCACCTTCCAGCTGTGGCACTGGCACGAAGACGGCGAGCGCTACGACCTGGAGCACTTTCAGCTCGTCCCCGCGGACGGCACCTGGCGGGTCCGGGTCCGCCGGGGCACCTACTGGGCGCTGACGCGCCCGCAGTTGACCGAGTTCGTGGCCGAGGCCAGCTTCACCGACATCACCTGGCACGGTCCGGACTCCAGCGGGTACTACCAGCCGGTGCTCACCGCGCGGCGCTGAACACTCTGGCTCAAACCCGACGCGGATCAACCCGTCGTGAGGGGAAGGACATCCCCCATGACCACCACTCCCACCTCACGCGCCCCGCGCGCCCTTCCCCTCGCCGCGACGCTTCTCACGGCGACCGTCGCGCTCTACATCGCCCTCGTCGCGTTCGGGAACATCACCGACTTCGACAGCAATCAGCAGTTCGTGCGGCATGTGCTGGCGATGGACACGACGTTCAAGGACGACGACCTGATGTGGCGGGCGGTCACCAGTCATGGGCTGCAGGACGCCGCGTACGTCGTGATCATCGCGTGGGAGGTCGTCGCCGCGGTGGTGTTGATCGGCGGGACCTGGTTCTGGGGGCGGCGGGAGTACGGGCGGGCCCGGCAGGTGTCCACGTACGGGCTGTTGATGTTGATGGTGTTGTTCGGGGCCGGGTTCATCGGCGTCGGCGGCGAGTGGTTCGCGATGTGGCAGTCGGAGGACTGGAACGGCCTTGAGGCGGCGATCCGGGTGTTTGTGATGAGTGGCGTGGTGCTGTTGGTGATCCATCTGCCCGGGGCCGCGCCCGACGCCGGGTGATGACCGCCAATCGACGACCGCTAGTCGACGACCGCTACCTTCGTGCCCGCCGAGCCGAACGTCCACACCGCGTCGCCGTCCGCCGTGCCCATCCGGATGCCACCGGTCTGGACGCCGGAGGCGGGCGGTGGGGAGGAGCCGTCGACCGCGTTGGAGAAGGCGACGTTGACGCCCGACTTCACGGTGAAGTAGAGGACGTGCTCGATCCGTACGCCGTCGGAGCCGGTGAGCGGGCCCTCCGTGCGCTGGCCGACCGTGTAGGTACCGGCGTCCGGGGTGACCGTCCCCGGCCAGACGGCGAAGGTGCGGCTCGCGGTGTCGGTCGCGCCGACCAGCCAGACCCGTTTCTGGCCTAGGGAGAACACGATCCGGCGTCCGGTGCCCGAACCGTCCGGCACGGCGGCCGGCGCCGCCGTCTTCGTGGGCTTGGGATGCGCCGACGCGGACGCGCTCGGACGGGCGGTGGCCGCCTGCGGCTTCGTTCCCTTGTCGGCCTGCACGGCCAGGACGACGACAGCGGCGATCGCTCCCACCGTCAGACCGGTAACCCAGACCTTCGGGGCTGGCACGGCTCGCATCTCCTCGATTAAGGATCCCGAACTCCGCCGAACGGAGAACGGGCGTCGGATCATCGTACCGGCCCCGACCTCGACGCCCGCCCAGCCGAAGCCTCCGCCCGCCCAGCAGAAAGCCTCTGGCCGCCCAGCCGAACCCTCCGCCCGCCCAGCCCTCGGCCTTCGCCCCCTCAGTCCAGCACCGGCAGCAACTCCGGCAAGTGCCCGTCCGAGGCCGCCGCCGCCCGCTGCCGTTCCTCCGACACCTCGCCGTACAGCGTCGTACGTGCCCGCGCCGGACGGCCCGCCGCCTCCGCCACCGCGATCAGGTCCTTCACCGACTTGTACGAGCCGTAGGAGGAGCCGGCCATGCGGGAGATCGTCTCCTCCATCAGCGTGCCGCCGAGGTCGTTCGCGCCGGAGCGGAGCATCTCCGCCGCACCCTCCGTCCCCAGCTTCACCCAGCTCGTCTGGATATTGGGGATGTACGGGTGCAGGAGGAGACGAGCCATCGCCGTCACCGCCCGGTTGTCCCGCATCGTCGGGCCCGGCCGCGCGATCCCCGCCAGGTACACCGGCGCGTTGGTGTGGATGAAGGGGAGCGTCACGAACTCCGTGAAACCGCCGGTCCGTTGCTGGATGCCCGCCAACGTCCTCAGGTGGCCCAGCCAGTGCCGCGGCTGGTCCACATGGCCGTACATCATCGTCGAGCTCGACCGGATGCCCAACTCATGGGCCGTCGTGACGACTTCGATCCACGTCGCCGCCGGCAGCTTGCCCTTGGTGAGGATCCAGCGGACCTCGTCGTCGAGGATCTCGGCGGCGGTGCCGGGGATGGTGTCCAGGCCCGCCTCCTTCGCCGCGCTCAGCCACTCGCGGATCGAAAGGCCGGTCCGCGTCGCGCCGTTGACGACCTCCATGGGCGAGAAGGCGTGGACGTGCATCCCGGGCACGCGCTCCTTGACCGCCTTCGCGATGTCGAAGTACGCCGTCCCGGGCAGGTCGGGATGGATCCCGCCCTGCATGCAGACCTCGACCGCCCCGACTTCCCACGCCTGTTGGGCGCGGTCCGCCACCTGGTCCAACGACAACGTGTAGGCGTCCGCGTCCGTACGGCGCTGGGCGAAGGCGCAGAACCGGCAGCCCGTGTAGCAGACGTTGGTGAAGTTGATGTTCCGCGTGACGATGTACGTCACGTCGTCGCCGACCACCGACTTGCGCACGTCGTCCGCGATCCGTGTCAGCGCGTCCAGCGCCGGACCGTCCGCGTGCAGCAGGGCGAGGGCCTCCGCGTCGGTCAGCTTCGTCGGGTCGTCCGCTGCCGTCGCCAGCGCCTGCCGTACGTCCGTGTCGATGCGCTCCGGGACCATGCCGGGCACCGCCGCCTCGCGCAGGGCGCCCCAGTCGCCGTACACCTCGTCGAAGTCGTCACGACGGTCGGACGTACGGCCCTCGGTGTCGATCGTGGTGTGCAGATCCGTACGGCCGGAGGAGGTGAAGGCCTCCTCCGGTTCCTGCCAGGCGTGGCCCTCGACCACCGCGTCCGGGCGGGCCAGGCCCGTCTCCGGGTCGGCCAGCGCGGCCACGTGCGGGCGCAGGCGCGGGTCCAGCCAGGGCTCGCCGCGCTGGACGAACTCCGGGTATACGCAGAGACGTTCCCGCAGTTCGAAACCGGCCGCCGCGGAGCGTTCCGTGAGCTCCTCGATCTGCGGCCAGGGGCGTTCCGGGTTGACGTGGTCGATGGTCAGCGGGGAGACCCCGCCCCAGTCGTCGATGCCGGCGCCGAGCAGCCGCTCGTACTCGCTGTCGACCAGGTTCGGCGGGGCCTGGATGTTGGCGCCGGGGCCCATGATGTGCCGGGCGACGGCGACCGTGGCGATCAGTTCGTCGAGTTCCGCGTCCGGCATGCCGCGCATCGCGGTGTCCGGCTTGGCGCGGAAGTTCTGGATGATCAGTTCCTGGATCGAGTGGTACGACCGGGAGATCTTGCGCAGTGCGAACAGGGACTCCGCGCGCTCCTCGTACGTCTCGCCGATGCCGATGAGCAGGCCGCTCGTGAAGGGGACGGACGAGCGGCCCGCGTCCTCCAACACCCGCAGGCGTACGGCGGGTTCCTTGTCCGGGGAGCCGTAGTGGGGGCCGCCGGGCTCGGACCAGAGCCGGGTCGCGGTCGTCTCCAGCATCATGCCCATGCTCGGCGCGACCGGCTTGAGCCGCTGGAAGTCGGTCCAGCTCATGACGCCCGGGTTGAGGTGGGGCAGCAGGCCCGTCTCCTCCAGGATGCGGATGGAGATGGCGCGGACGTAGGCGATCGTGTCGTCGTAACCGTGCGCGTCGAGCCACTCGCGCGCCTCGGGCCAGCGGTCCTCGGGCTTGTCGCCGAGGGTGATCAGGGCTTCCTTGCACCCGAGGGCCGCGCCCTTGCGGGCGATGTCCAGCACCTCGTCCGGGGACATGAACATGCCGTGGCCGGCTCGGCGGAGTTTGCCGGGGACGGTGACGAAGGTGCAGTAGTGGCATTTGTCGCGGCAGAGGCGGGTGAGGGGGATGAAGACGCTCTTCGAGTACGTGATGACGCCCGGGCGGCCGGCGGCTTCCAGGCCTGCGTTGCGCACGCGGGCTGCGGATGCGGTGAGGTCGGTGAGGGCATCGCCCCGGGCCTGCAGGAGGACGGCGGCTTCGGTGACGTCTAGGGCGACGCCGTCACGGGCGCGTTTGAGGGCGCGGCGCATGGAGTTGTCGGTGGGGCCCGTTCCGGAGGTCGCGGAAGTCGTCATCCTTCGAGCATACGGAGGGGTTCCGACAGTTCAGTGGGGTCGGGGGGTTGTGGGGGGCTGCTGTGCGTTGCGGAGTGCCGGTCCATCGTGGCTGGTCGCGCAGTTCCCCGCGCCCCTGGGTAGGCAGCGCACCCTCGGCTACAAGTACTCGGCGTAATCGTCCAGCACCCGCAGTACCTCCGGCTCTCCCGCCGGTGGCAGTTGGACCACTACCTCCTCGATACCCAAGCCCGCATAGTGGGCGAGCTTGCCCGCGCTCGGGTAGATCGCGTACGGGACGACCTGGAGGGCCGCCGGATCTCGGCCCGCGTCCGCCCACACTCCCCTCAGTACCGGCAAGGTCTCCGTCAGGCCCCGCCCCCCGATCGGCATCCAGCCGTCGGCGTACTCCGTGATGTGGGCGAACAGCTTCGGGCCGGCCGCTCCGCCGATGAGGGTGCGGGGGCCGATGACCGGGCCGCGGGGTTTCTGGGCCGGCTTGGGGTACGCGTAGCTGGCGCGTACGCTGCCGAACTCCCCGTCGTAGGCGGTGGGTTCGGTGGACCAGAGGGCTCGCATCAGGCCCATCCGGTCCCGGCTCAGTTCCCGTCGCGTCCGCCAGGTCACGCCGTGGTCCGCGGCCTCCTCGACGTTCCAGCCGAAGCCGAGGCCGAGGGTGAAACGGCCGCCGGAGAGGTGGTCGAGGGTGGCGATCTGCTTGGCGAGGTCGATCGGGTCGTGCTGGGCGACCAGGGTGATGCCGGTGCCGAGGTCGAGCCGTTCGGTCACCGCGGCGGCCTGCGCGAGGGCGACGAAGGGGTCGAGGGTGCGGCCGTACTCGGGCGGCAGTTCGCCGCCCATCGGGTACGGGGTCGTCCGCTCGACCGGGATGTGCGTGTGCTCGGGCAGGTACAGGCCGGCGAACCCGCGCTGCTCCAGCTCCCGAGCGAGCCGGGTCGGGGCGATCGTCTCGTCCGTGAGGAAGATCGTTACGGCGATGCGCATGCCCCATCTGTACCGGCCGCGCCCTCAGATGTCCATACCGACCGGTCGGCCTCATCCGCGGCGGTGACGAAGACCACTCCGGGATTTACGGTGGAGGCGTGACCCCCGACCAGGGCCAGGAAACGAGAACCTTCAGCGGCACCCTTCCCTCCGGGGCGCCGGACTATGTCTACGTTCCCGTCGAAGTCCCGGACGGTGTAAGGGAGTTGTGGGTCTCGTACTCCTACGACCGGCCGAACGTCCCACCCGGCGCCCCTGGCTCCCCCGGCACCCCTGGCAACGCTCTCGACATCGGTCTCTTCGACGAGCGCGGCATCGAGGTGGGTGGGGAGGGCTTCCGGGGATGGTCGGGCGGGGCCCGGAGCGAGTTCTTCGTGCGGGCGGACGCTGCCACGCCCGGGTATCTGCCGGGGCCCGTCCGCCCCGGCACCTGGCATGTCGCGCTGGGGCCGTACACGGTCGCGCCGCAGGGGCTGTCGTACGAGATCGCGGTGACGTTCACGTACGGGGAACCCGGGGACGCGGTGCCGGAGCCGGCGTTTCCGCCCGGTCGGGTCGTCGGGCGGGGTGCCGGCTGGTACCGGGGCGACTGTCACCTCCACTCCTGGTACTCCGACGGGCGCCGCACCCCGGCCGAGATCGCGGCGCGGGCGCGGGCGGCCGGGCTGGACTTCATCGCCTCGACCGACCACAACACGCCTTCCGCGCACGCCCATTGGGCCGCCGAGGCGGGCGATGACCTGTTGATCCTGCTCGGCGAGGAGGTGACGACCAGGAACGGGCACGTGCTGGCGTTGGGGATCGAGCCCGGCACCTGGGTCGACTGGCGGTACCGGGCGCGCGGCGGCCGCTGGCAGGGGTTCGCGCGGCGGATCCGCGAGGCCGGTGGGCTCGTCGTGCCGGCCCATCCGCACGCCGACTGCATCGGCTGCGCCTGGAAGTTCGGGTTCGGGGAGGCGGACGCCGTCGAGGTGTGGAACGGGCCCTGGACGCCGGACGACGAGGTGGCGCTGGCGGAGTGGGACGGCAGGCTGGGGCGGGGCCGGCTGCCGGCCATGGGCAACAGTGACGCGCACCGCGATCCGGACGTGGTCGGGCTGCCGCAGACGGTCGTCCACGCCGAGGAACTGAGCCGGGAGGCGATCCTGGAGGGGCTGCGGGCGGGGCGGTCGTACGTCGCCGAGTCGCGGTCCGTGTCCCTGGACTTCACCGCGTCCGCCGACGGGCAGGTCGCGGGCATCGGCGAACGGCTGGAGACCGACCCCGACACCCCGGTCACCGTACGCCTGACGGCCTCGGGCGCCCCGCGCTGCACGATCCGCTTCGTGACCGACCAGGGCGTACTGTTCACCGCCGACCCACTGCCGGTCTCCGGCTCCGGTACGGCGGAGTGGCACACGACCGCCGGCCACGCGGCCTACGTACGGGCGGAACTGCGCCACGAGACGGCGGTCGGGCCCCTGCCCGGGGTGATGGCGGCGTTCACGAATCCGGTGTTTCTGGGGCGGGCGTGAGGGTGGCGTTCAGGAACTCGGCGTCTCCGGGTCGTCGCTGACCGACTGCAGGTCGGCGACAACCGCCGCGTGGTCGGAGGGCCAGACCCCGTCGACCGGACCGTGCCCGGTCCGTCGTACGGCCCGTACCGTGCCGATGCCGCCCGGGCCTGCCGGGGCGCCGACGTGGATGTAGTCGATGCGGGTGCTGGGGCCGAGGCCCGGGTGGACGTACGGGTTCGTGTGGTCCCAGGTGGTCGACGGGGCCGATGGGTCGGCGTAGTCCCAGGCGTCGAAGAACACCTGTCTCGGTACGACGGGTGCTGTCTTCGTGCCGGAAAAGCGGCGGATCTCGTCCGAGTCGGGCGGGGCGTTGAAGTCGCCGGTGACGACGGGCGGGAAGTCGGTGCCGGCGCGGTGGGCGGCGACGAACTCGGCGAGGGCGGTGACCTGGCGGCCGCGCAGGGCGGAGAAGTGGAGCTGGGAGCTGAGGTGGACGGTGAAGAAGGGCAGTTGGTGGCCGGGGGCGTCCACGCGCGCGTAGAGGGCGAGTCGGCCGTCGTCGGCCTCCTCGGGGGCGGGCAGTCGGAGCACGTCCTGCTCCACGACGGGCCAGCGGCTCAGTACCGCGTTGCCGACCTCGACGCCTGGGCGGCCGATCCGGCGCTGCCAGCGGTCGGAGGCGAGGGAGGGGGCCCAGGTCCAGTGCAGGCCCAGTTCACCGGCCAGCCACTCGGCGAGGTTCTCGCCGTCGGCGGCCCACACCTCCTGCAGGCCGACGACGTCCGCGCCGGTCTCCCGCAGCACGGCCAGGATCGCCTTCTGCCGCTCCGCCCAGGGGCCGAACCGCCACCACAGGTTCCAGGTCATCACGCGCATCGCCGACACCCCTTCACCTGCCTGCCGCGGACGCTGGGACCATTGAAGCCGCTGCCACCGGCGCCCGCCGGGAATCGGACCACAAAAGAGACGACACGAGACAGGAGTCTCAGCGGCCATGTCCAGCAACGCCGAGAACAAGTACCGGAAGGCGCGTTCCTTCCAGCGCCTCCTCAACCCGATCATGCGCCGCGTACCCCTCCAAACGGTCCTGGAGACCACCGGCCGCACCTCCGGCCTCCCCCGCCCGACCCCCGTGGGCGGCCGCCGCATCGGCGACACCTTCTGGCTGGTCTCCGAGTTCGGCGAACGCTCCCACTACATCCGCAACATCAAGGCCGACCCGAGGGTGCGCGTGCGGCTCCGTGGGCGGTGGCACACCGGTACGGCGCACTTGATGCCGGAGGACGACACGACGGCCCGCCTGCGCACGCTGCCGCGGATGAACAGCAGGTCGGTGCGGGCCATCGGGGCGGGGTTGCTGACCGTACGGGTGGATCTGGAGGGGTGAATACCTCTTCTCTCGCCTCTTCTCTCGCCCCTTCTCTCACCCCGGCCAGACGATCGCCTGTACCTCGCTGTACGCGTGCAGCGCGTACGAGCCCACGTCCCGGCCCACCCCGCTTCTCTTGAAGCCGCCGAACGGGGCCTCCATGTTGCGGCCCACGGTGTTGATGCCTACGCCGCCGGCGCGGAGGCGGCGGGCGACGCGGAAGGCCTTGGCGACGTCGGCGGACCAGACGTAGTCGATGAGGCCGTAGTCGGTGTCGTTGGCAAGGGCGATGCCCTCTTCCTCGTCGTCGAAGGGGATGACGACGACCACCGGGCCGAAGATCTCCTCGCGGGCGACCCGCATGTCGTTGGTGCATTCGGCGAGGAGGGTCGGGGGGACGTAGAACCCGCGGTCGAGGGACGGGCGTTCGCCGCCCGCCATCACCACCGCGCCTTCCTTGCGGCCCAGTTCGATGTAGGACTCGACGCGGTCGCGGTGGGGGGCTGAGATCACCGGGCCGACGATCGTGTCGGGTTCCTGGGGGTTGCCCACCTTCAATCGGCCCGCGTACAGGGCCAGTTGCTCCACCAGGCGGCCGTACACGCCCCGTTGGGCCAGCACGCGTGTCGGTGCCGTGCAGATCTGGCCGCTGTAGAAGGAGAAGGTCGTGCCGATGCCGGCCACCGCCGACGCCACGTCCGCGTCGTCCAGGACCACCGCCGCGCCCTTGCCGCCCAGCTCCATCAACTGGCGTTTCATGTCCCGGCCGCACGCCTCGGCGATCCGCTGTCCGACCGCCGTGGAGCCGGTGAAGCTGACCATGTCGACGTCGGGTGAGGAGACGGCCGCCTCGCCGACCCCGACCGAGCCGCCGGAGACGACGTTCACCACGCCCGGCGGCACCCCGGCCGCCTCCAGCGCCTCGGCCATCCGGTAGACCGAGAGCGGGTCCTGCGGGGCCGGTTTCACCACCACCGTGTTGCCCATGGCGAGGGCGGGCGCGACCTTGCCTGCCGGATTGGCCCACGGGTTGTTGTACGAGGTGATGCACGTGACCACCCCGACCGGCTGGCGCACGGCGAGCGCGCCCATGACGCCCGCCTTCCCCATCGGCCCGGCCTCGTTGATCTGCGGCGGGATCGCCCACTCGGCGCTCTCCACGCGCGCGTACCGCCGGAACCGGGCGACGCCCACCCCGACCTGCATCGCGCGCGCAGTCCCGGTCGTGGCGCCGGTCTCCGCGCGGGCCAGTTCGGCGTACGGCACGAACCGGCTCGCGATGATGTCCGCGGCCCTCCCCAGCACCGCCGCCCGTTCCTGGGGCGAGGTCCGCGACCACGGCCCGAAGGCCTCGCGGGCCGCGGCGCAGGCCGCGTGCACCTGATCCCGCGAGGCCTCCGGCGCCCAGCCGACGGTCTCCTCGGTCGCCGGGTCGACGACCTCGTAGTGCCCGCCGTCCGGCTCGACCCAGGCGCCGCCGACGAACAGCCGCTGCCCGTCGGCCACTTGGCCCGGAGTCACCTGGCTCACCTGGTGCTCACCGTCCTGGTGTCCCGCCCCGACCGCAGCACCTTCCCGGGCACCGACCCGCTCACCACGTCGTCCCGGATCGCCTCGACCCCGTTGACCCACACGGCCCGTATCCCGATCGCCTTGGCGTCGAGGCGCGGGCTGTCACCCGGCAGGTCGTGCACCAGGGTGGCCTTGCCGGCGTCGATCCGCTCCGGGTCGAAGAGCACCAGGTCCGCATGGAAGCCCTCCGCCACCCGTCCCCGCTCGCGCAGCCCGAACAGCCGCGCCGGATCGTCGGTCAGCATCTTCACCGCCTGCTCCAGACCCACCAGCTTCCGCCCGCGCAGACAGTCACCGATGAACCGCGTGGTGTACGGGGCTCCGCACATGCGGTCCAGGTGCGCGCCGGCGTCGGAGCCGCCGAGCATGACGTCCTCGTGCTGCCAGGTCTCGGCGCGCAGCGCCCAGGACGCCGGGTCGTTGTCGGTCGGCATGGGCCACAGGACCGTACGCAACTCGTCGGCGGCGCAGATCTCGACCAGCGTGTGGAAGGGGTCCTGCCCGCGTTCCGCCGCGATGTCCTCGACGACCCGACCGGTCAGGCCCTCGTTCGCCTCGCTGTACGTGTCGCCGATGACGTACCGCCCGAAGTTCGCGAGCCGCCGGAAGACGCCGGCCTCCTTGGACGACGCGTGCCGCAGCATCTCCGCGCGCACGTCCGCGTCCCGCAGCCGCTCGATCCGCTCCGGCACGGGGAGGCTGAGGATCGGGCCCCAGCCGGGTATCAGGTTCAGCGCGCAGAAGGTGCCGAGCGACATGTTCATCGGCGTGAGGATGGGCATGGTCAGCGCGACCACCCGTCCTCCGGCCTTCCGCGCCCGTTCACTCGCGAAGAGCTGCCGGGGCACGCGCTCGGGGACGGACGAGTCGATGGTCAGCACGTTCCAGTTCAGGGGCCGGCCGGCCGCCGCGCTCATCTCCGCGAACAACTCGATCTCGGCATCACTGAACTGATCGAGACACCCGGCCACGATCGCCTCGATCTGCGTCCCCTCGTGCTCCCCAACGGCCTTGGAGAGAGCGATCAGTTCGGCGGGCTTGGCATGCCGGGAGGCGACGGGCTGTCCGTCCCCGTCGGAGTGCGTGGAGGACTGGGTGGTGGAGAAACCCCAGGCTCCGGCGTCCATGGCTTCATGCAACAGCCGCACGATCTCGCCCAGTTGCTCGTCACTGGGCTGCCCCCCGACCGCCTCCGGCCCCATCACATGCCGGCGCAGCGCACAATGCCCCACCATGAAACCGGCGTTGACAGCGATCCGCCCCTCAAGAGCATCGAGATACTCCCCGAAGGAACTCCAACTCCACGGCGCCCCCTCCTCCAACGCCACCAACGACATCCCCTCGACCTTGGACATCATGCGGCGGGTGTAGTCGGCGTCGGCGGGCCGGGAGGGATTGAGGGGGGCGAGGGTGAACCCACAGTTCCCGGCCGCGACCGTCGTCACGCCGTGGTTGAGGGAGGGGGTGGCGTACGGGTCCCAGAACAGCTGGGCGTCGTAGTGGGTATGGGGATCGACGAACCCGGGCGCGAGAACGAGTCCGGTGGCGTCCTCAACGGTCCGGGATTCTTCGGTGATTGCGCCTACCTGGGCAATCCGACCGTCCCGAATCCCCACATCGGCGGCACGGGCAGGCGCACCCGTGCCGTCCACAACGGTGGCGCCTTTAATGACGTGATCGAGCATGAGCCTTGCCTCCTCGAACTCCGGGCGCGCGTCCCCACCTAGGGGCGCGGGGAACTGCGCGACCAGCCACAACGAACCCGCACCCGCCGACGGACGTCACACGGCAGCCCGGAACCGCGAAGTCCGATGAACAGGATCCGTGTCGATCTTCGGAATCACGTGCTCCCCGATCAACCGGATCGTCCGCAACGTCTCCTCCTTCGGCACCCCCACCGGCAACCCGAAGCTCAACTGGTCCGCCCCGGCCTGCTCCCACCGCTTGCACTGCGTGAGCACCTCGTCCGGGTCGCCGCAGATCAGCAACTCCTCCTCGATCAGCAGCTCCACGAACTCCGCGTTGTACTCGGGCAGCGTCTCCGGCCACACCGGGAACCCCTCGGGACGAGGAAACGTGTCGTGGTACCGGAACACCAGCGAGGGCAGATAGTGCAGCCCGCCGTTCACGGCGACCTCGATCGCCTCGGCGTGCGTCGGCGCGCAGATCGCCGTCGTCGTCACCATCACGTTGTCGTTGACGAAGTCACCGATCGGCTCCGCGTTCACGACCGCCGTCTTGTACTGCTCCAGCACCCACTCCATGTCGGAGACCTTCTGGATGCTGAAGCCGAGGACCCCGAGCCCCTTGCGCGCGGCCATGGCGTACGACGGAGGGGAGCCCGCCGCGTACCACATCGCCGGGTGCGACTTCCCGTACGGCTTCGGCAGGATCTTCCGCGGCGGCAGCTGCCAGTGCTTGCCCTGGAAGCCGACGTACTCGTCCTGGAGCCACATCTTGGGGAACTCGGCGATCGTCTCCTCCCAGATCTCCTTGGTGTAGTTCATGTCGGTCACACCCGGTATGAACCCGAGGATCTCGTGCGAGCCCGCCCCACGCCCCGAGCCGAACTCGAAGCGGTTCTCGGTGAGATGGTCGAGCATGGCGACCTTCTCGGCCACCTTCACGGGGTGGTTGACCTGGGCCAGCGGGTTGAAGATGCCCGAGCCGAGGTGGATGCGGTCGGTCGCATGGGCGAGGTAGCCGAGGAAGACGTCGTTGGCGGAGAGGTGCGAGTACTCCTCCAGGAAGTGGTGCTCGGACGCCCAGGCGTACTTGAAGCCGGACTTGTCCGCCTGGATGACGTACTCGGTCTCCTCCATCAGCGCCTTGTGCTCGGCGAGCGGGTCGGTCTCGGCGCGCTTGCCCACATATCCCTGTACAAAGAGCCCGAATTCCAAGGAGGTTCACCGTCCCCGGTTCTGGTGTCCACGGTTTCTGACGATCCGTCAGCTCAGTTGGCCCGACTGTTGCACCACGCGCATGGAGGGTCAATACCTGACGTGGAGTCAGATGACGGAGACCCCGGCGAGCCATCCCCCGTCGATCACGAAGGGCTGCCCGGTGATGTAGGAGGAGTCGTCGGAGGTGAGGAAGAGCGCGAGGCGGGCCACTTCCTCCGGGCGCCCGATCCGGCCGAGCGGTACGAGCTTGCGGTACAGCTCGTCGAGGGCCCTGGACATCCCCTCGACGTCCGCGCCCGGGTCCAGCTGGGCCGGGTTGGACATCGCGGTGTCGATCGCGCCGGGGCATATCGCGTTGACCCGGATGTGCCGCTGCGCCAGTTCGAGGGCGGCGACGCGGGTGAGGCCCAGGATGGCGTGCTTGGTGGCGGCGTACGTGCCGACGGCCGCCATACCCGTCACCGCCGTGTACGAGGCCGTGTTGACGATCGTGCCGCCGTCCTCCATGGCCGGCGCCACGGTCTTGATGCCGAGGAAGCAGCCGACCTGGTTCACCCGCACGACCTGCATGAACTCGTCGAGGGGCGTGTCGACCAGGGAGTTGAAACGCAGGATCCCGGCGTTGTTGATCAGCCCGTCGATCCGCCCGTGGGCCTCCTTGACCGCAGCCACGGCGGCACCCCAGTTCTCCTCCTCACCGACATCGAGATGGACGTACAGCGCACCCAACTCCTCGGCCAGCGCCTTCCCTTGATCGTCCAGCACGTCCGCCACGACCACGCTCGCACCCTCGGCCGCGAACAGCCGCGCCTCCTGCTCCCCCTGTCCGCGCGCCGCCCCGGTGACGAGGACGACGCGTCCGTCGAGCTTGCCCATGGCGCACTCCTTCGCATCGGTGGATACCGGCATCGTAGCGCCGGATCTGACGGATCGTCAGACAGTCATCCGACCCTTGCACAAGCACACATCAAGTGACCTACGGGTAGGGATATTTGACCCTGGCCATACCTCTGCTCGGCTCCAACAATGCCGGGTATGGCAAAGCGGAGATTACGCAACAGGAAAGTCAGGTACGTGGCGATCGGCGCGGCACTCGCCACCGGCGGGGTGGTCGTCGCCCTGCTTCCGTCGGCGAACGCGGCCGAGGAGAAGACGGCGGACCAGATCATGACCATGTGCGAGCGGTCCGCGGTGGTCAACGGCGAGAAACGGACGGTGGAGGATTTCGGGGGCGCCTTCGCGGACGGTTTCCAGGCCGACAACTGCGAGTTCGTCGAGACGAATTTCGAGACCTTCGACGGGCCCACCGAGAAGGCCTCCATCGACTTCCCCAACTGCGAGCCCAACGCCACCGAACCGGCCAAGGTGTCCCTCACCTGGTCGTCGACCGTGGCCCAGGGGCAGGGCAAGTACGTCTCCACTCAACAAGGGGGCGGCGGGGGCCTCTTCGGGTTTCTCAGCGGGTCCTGGGTCAAGCACAAGGGCACCCTCGACATGACCGTGAAGTCGGCGACGGCCGGGGACACGGAGACGCGGGACGTGCCGGTCGGCAAGGTGCTCCACATGGAGTTCACGCCGAAGCTCCAGCGCATGACCGGCGAGTGGCGGGTGCGTATCGACGCGAACCCCGGCAGCTTCGCCGTGAACCCCTCCCCCGAGCAGAACTTCGTGGCGCCGGACGTGGTCGAGGGACCCGTGGTCCTGCCCGGTGCGGCCGGCGCCCCCGGTGTCGTGGACGGCACCTCCAAGGCGGTCCTGGAGGACTGCTGAACCGCCGGCCGGTCGCCGAGAAACCGCAGCTCACACCCCCTTCATCCCCACTTCACCCCCACAGGAGACACCCATGACCCGGACCGGCCGCGCCAGAAGCCACCGGAGCAGGAAGAAGCGCGTCACCCTCGCCCTGGCGCCCGTGGCGGCGCTCGCGGTGATCGTCCCGCTGATGAACCAGGCGGGTGCCGCCACCCCGTCCGAAGTGACCGCCGACTGCGCCTCGGACTCCGACAAGCTGGCGGACTGCGAGTTCGTCGACGTCCAGTTCAAGGCGAACAGCCTCGGGCCCAACGAACGCGTCTCCGCGGTGACCGACAACTGCGGTGCCACGGGTACCGCGTCGAAGACCTTCAATGTGAGCGCGTCGGTGACCCGGACCATTCAGCTGGAGAACGGGTCCACCACCGAGGCCGGGACAAAACTCGGGAACTCGTTCTTCGAGGTCGGTCTGGAGTTCAGCACGTCGACCATCAACATCACGCGTGACGACAAGACGACCACCCTCGCCTTCAGCCGGACGGACACCGTGCAGGCGGACAGCATCGCCTTCTTCATGTGGTCCGCCAAGCGCACCGATGTGAGCGGATTCCTGAAAGCCACGTACAAGGAGCCGCAGGACGGGCAGACGGTGTTCTTCTCGCCGAGCGAGGGCGCCGCGACCGTGCACGTCTTCTATCCGCAGATCCTGAACAACGGAACGCCCGACGGGCGACTTTGGCTGCGGAATGTGAAATGCGGGACCGCCGAGGCGAGCGGAGTCCAGAACTCCACGAAGGCGGTCCGCTCGGAACCCGGATTCGGTCAGGGCGGCGGCAATGTCACCGACGTGGAAATACCGCTGACGGAGGTCCCGGCGCCCTGATCCCCGCGGTGACCGGTTCTCAGGTGCGAAGCACGGGTGTGGTCCCCAGCCAGCGCAGGACCGCGTCCGTGCCGCTGCGGGCGTCCAGCTTGGCGTAGATGTTGCTGAGGTTGTTGCGGACGGTCTTCTCGCTCAGCCGCAGCCGCAGGCCGATCTGCCGGGCGCCCAGGCCGGTCGAGAGCAGCTCCATGATCTGCTGCTCGCGCGGTGAGAGCAGGCCGCGCAGCCGCTGCATCGCGCCGTCGGTCGCGGCCATCCGCCGGGCCCCCTCCCGCAGGGCGGCGGACGCGGACGGCGAGAGGTAGGTGTGCCCGACGGAGGCGGCCATGGCAGCCGAGGACAGCACCTGGTCGCAGTAGTCGCCCTCGACCAGATAGCCCGCCCCGCTGCGGAACACCTCGACCACCGTCCCGGTGTCCTGGCGCGGGCTGATGACGACCACCGGAACGCCCCGGGTGCCGAGGTGCGCCAGCAGTCCCGGAAAGGTCTCCGCCGGATCCTCGCAGCGCAGCAGCACGACGTCCGCCGTGGTCTCGCGCAGCCCGGCGTAGGGCGGGAGAACGCGCAGCAGACTGCCGACGAACGCGTCGTCCGGGGCCGGCCAGTCGTCGTACGGCCAGCTGTCCCCCGTGCAGGCCAGTACGACGGAGAGCCGCTGGAGGGATCGCACTTCGGGGTCCTTCCGCCGGAGCCATTACGTCCGTACGTCCGTACATACGCGGCTCGGCGTGACCATGTTCAAACAGGGGGTGATCAGAGCAGCGGCGCCACCTCGCTGCCGAACGCGGTGATCTGGTCGGTGAGTTCGGTGCGGTCGCGGCAGCGGAAGCGGACCTGGATCTGGTGCACGCCCATCGCCGCGTACGCCCGCAGGGACTCGGCGAGAGCGTCCGGCGGGCCGGTGAGCGTGCGGCGGCCGACCTCCCACGCGGGGGTGCCGACGTAGAGCGGCTCGGTGATCGCGCCGTTCGTGAACGGGCCCTCGATACCCGCTCGTTCGCGCAGTTCGCGGATGCGGGCGAACTGGGCGGGGAGGCGGTCGCGGGGGTCGCCCTGGGGCAGCCAGCCGTCGCCCTTGAGCGCGGCGCGGCGGACGGCGGCGGGCGAGGAGCCGCCGACCCAGAGGGGGACGCGTGCCTGTGCGGGGCGGGGGCGCTGGCCCAGGCCCTCGAAGTCGTAGAGCTTGCCGTGGTGTTCGGGGAACTCCTCCGGGCCGAGCGCCTCGCGCAGGGCGTCCACGCACTCGTCCAGGACCGGGCCGCGCCGGTCGAAGTCGACGCCCAGCGCCTCGAACTCCTCGCGTACGTGTCCGGCGCCGACCCCGAGGATCAGCCGGCCGCCGCTGAGGTGGTCGAGGGTGGCGTACTGCTTGGCGGTGGCCAGGGGGTGGCGCAGGCCGACCACCGCCACGTGGCTCAACAGCCGTACGCGCTCGGTCACTCCGGCCAGGAAGGAGAGGGTGGCCACCGGGTCGTACCAGGTCGTGCCCATCGCGGCGGCCAGGCGGCGCGGGACGCCGACGTGGTCGCAGCCCGCAATGTAGGCGAAGCCCGCCCGGTCGGCGGCGCGGGCGATCTCGACCAGGTCGGTCACGCCGGCCGCGGCCTCCCACGGCTCGGCGTAGATCGTGCTCTGGGACTGGATCGGGAGTTGGATGCCGTACGCCGGGGCGGTCACCGCCACAGTCCCTCGGGGGTGAGGCCGAGCAGGTCGATGGCGTTGCCGCGCACGATCCGTTCCACCACGTCCGGGGCCAGGTGGCCCATCTGGGCCTCGCCGACCTCGCGGGACTTGGGCCAGGTGGAGTCGGAGTGGGGGTAGTCGGTCTCGTAGAGGACGTTGGCGACGCCGATGGAGTCGAGGTTCTTCAGGCCGAAGGCGTCGTCGAAGAAGCAGCCGTAGACGTGCTCGGCGAACAGCTCGGACGGCGGGCGGTGGACCTTGTCGGCGACGCCGCCCCAGGCGCGGTTCTCCTCCCAGACCACGTCGGCGCGCTCCAGGATGTAGGGGATCCAGCCGATCTGGCCCTCCGCGTACATGACCTTGAGGTTCGGGAAGCGCTCGAACTTGCCGCTCATCAGCCAGTCGACCATCGAGAAGCAGCAGTTGGCGAAGGTGATCGTCGAACCGACCGCGGGCGGCGCGTCCTTGGAGGTGGAGGGCATCCGGCTGCTGGAGCCGATGTGCATGGAGACGACCGTGCCGGTCTCGTCGCAGGCGGCGAGGAAGGGGTCCCAGTCGTCGGTGTGGATGGACGGCAGGCCCAGGTGCGGAGGTATCTCGGAGAACGCGACGGCACGCACGCCCCGGGCCGCGTTGCGGCGGACCTCGGCGGCGGCCAACTCCGGGTCCCAGAGCGGGATCAGGGTCAGCGGGATCAGGCGGCCCCGGGCGGCGGGGCCGCACCACTCCTCCACCATCCAGTCGTTGTAGGCCTGGACGCAGAGCAGGCCCAGCTCGTGGTCGGCGGCCTCGGTGAAGGTCTGGCCGCAGAAGCGCGGGAAGGTCGGGAAGCAGACGGCGGACTGGACGTGGTTGACGTCCATGTCGGTCAGGCGCTGGGGCACGTCGAAGGAGCCGGGGCGCATCTGCTCGTAGGTGATGACTTCGAGCTTGATCTCGTCCCTGCTGTAGCCGACGGCGGTGTCGAGGCGGGTCAGGGGGCGGTGCAGATCCTCGTAGACCCACCAGTCGCCGATGGGTCCGTCGTCTCCCGGCTCGCCCATGACGGGGGCGAACCGGCCGCCGAGGAAGGTCATTTCCTTCAGCGGGGCGCGGACTATGCGGGGGCCGGTGTCGAGGTACTTCTTCGGGAGGCGGTCCTGCCAGACGTCCGCGGGCTCCACGGTGTGGTCGTCCACGGAGATGATCAGGGGGAACTCGGCCTGGGCGGTGTCGTGGGTGTCCATGGCGGCCACGGTAGCGCCGATCTGACGGGTCGTCAGCTACGTGGATGGCGGCTTTTGGCGCTCCGCTCCGCGCAGATGTATGCACGGAGCGTGTGAGGGCTTTGTGATATCCCGCGCGGCCGCCTGTGACCGTGCCCTCCACAGCTGACGCATCCGCCATGAACAAGGCAAACTGACGGGGTTGAAGACAGACTCCAGGGGGACGGCCATGGACGTACCGCGAGTACCGGAGCAGAGGCGCCGCGATGTCGCCGACCCGGAGGCGCTGGCCTTCGGGGTGCTCGGTCCGGTGCGCGCCCGGCGCGGCGAGGAACAGCTGAGCACCGGCTCCCCGCAGCAACGCGCCCTGCTGGCGGCCCTGTTGCTGCGCGAGGGCCGGATGGCGACCGCGGCCGAGCTGATCGACGCCCTGTGGGGCGACGAGCCGCCGTCGCAGGCGCTGGCCGCGCTGCGCACGTACGCCTCCCGGCTGCGGAAGGTGCTGGGCGCCGGGGTCCTGGTCAGCGAGTCCGGCGGGTACGCGGTGCGCGGTCTTGACGAGGGCGCGCTGGACCTCGCGGTGGCACAGGAGTTGGCGGCGGAGGCGGAGAAGGCGAAGAACGCCGGCGACCTCTGCCATGCCCGGGAGGTGCTGGGGCGCGCGCTGGCGCTGTGGGACGGAGAGGCGCTGGCGGGAGTGCCGGGGCCGTACGCGGAGGCGCAGCGGGTCCGGTTGGAGGAGTGGCGGCTGCAACTCACCGAGACGCGGCTGGACATGGACCTGGAGCAGGGCTGCCACGCGGAGGCGGTCTCGGAGTTGACCGCGCTGACCGCGGCGCACCCGCTGCGGGAACGGCTGCGCGAGCTGCTGATGCTCGCCCTGTACCGCAGCGGCCGCCAGGCGGAGGCCCTCGCGGTGTACGCGGACACGCGCCGCCTGCTGGCCGAGGAACTCGGCGTCGACCCGCGCCCCGGCCTGCGCGAGCTCCAGCACCGGATCCTCCAGGCCGACCCCGGCCTCGCGGAGCCCTCGGCCCCGCAGGCGGAGCCCGCCACGGCATCGGTCCGCCCGGCCCAACTCCCGGCCACCGTGCCGGACTTCACCGGCCGTTCGGCCTTCGTCGCCGAGCTCGGCCAGGTGCTCGCCTCGGCGGAGGGCCGGGTCATGGCGGTGTCCGCGCTCGCGGGCATCGGCGGTGTCGGCAAGACGACCCTCGCCGTGCACGTGGCCCACGAGGCACGGGCCGCCTTCCCGGACGGACAGCTCTACGTGGACCTCCAGGGCGCCGGACCCCGGCCCGCCGAACCGGAGACGGTGCTCGGCTCCTTCCTGCGCGCCCTGGGCACGGCCGACTCGGCGATACCGGCCACCCTGGCGGAGCGCTCGGCGCTGTACCGGTCCGTCCTGGACGGGCGCCGGGTGCTGGTGCTGCTGGACAACGCGCGGGACGCGGCGCAGGTCCGTCCGCTGCTGCCGGGCACGGCCGGCTGCGCGGCGCTGGTCACGGCCCGGGTGCGGATGGTCGATCTCGCGGGAGCCCATCTCGTCGACCTGGACGTGATGTCCCCGGACGAGGCGCTGTCGCTGTTCACGAAGATCGTGGGCGAGGAGCGGGTGGCCGCGGAGCGGGAGGCGGCTCTGGACGTGGTCGCTGCCTGCGGGTTCCTGCCGCTGGCCCTGCGCATCGCGGCCTCCCGGCTGGCGGCGCGCCGGACCTGGACGGTGTCGGTGCTGGCGGCCAAGCTGGCGGACGAGCGGCGCCGGCTCGACGAACTCCAGGCCGGTGACCTGGCGGTGAAGGCGACCTTCGAACTCGGCTACGGCCAGCTGGAGCCGGCCCAGGCCCGCGCCTTCCGGCTGCTCGGCCTGGCCGACGGCCCGGACATCTCGCTCGCGGCAGCGGCGGCCGTACTGGATCTCCCGGTGGAGGCGACGGAGGACCTGCTGGAGTCCCTCGTCGACACCTCCCTGGTGGAGTCGGCGGCGCCGGGCCGCTACCGCTACCACGACCTCGTACGCCTCTACGCGCGTTCTTGCGCGGAGCGGGACGAGTTGCCGCCCGCCGAGCGGGAGGCGGCCATGTCCCGGCTGCTGGACTTCTATCTCGCGACCGCCGCGGGCGTCTACGCGATCGAGCGGCCCGGCGACCGCCTGGTGCACCACCTGGAGCGGACCGCCTATCCGGGTCTCACCTTCGACTCCGCGCGCGCCGCGCAGGACTGGCTCTACTCCGAGGCCAACTGCCTGATGGCCTGCGTACGGCAGTCCGCCCACGACCGGAGTCTGCGGCGGGCCGTCGATCTCCTGTGGGCCACCAAGGACCTGGCCGAGTCGGGCGCCAACGCCCGCGTGTACGAACTGGCCGCGCTGACCGTCCGGGACGCCGCGCACGAGGTCGGCAACGCCCACGCGGAGGGCCGCGCCCGCACGGTGCTGACGACCGTCCACCTCATCGCCGGCCGCTTCAAGGAGGCCGACGAAGAGGCCCAGCTCGCCATGGCCCTGGCGGCCGACGCGAACGACCCGCTGCCGAGCTGCTGGGCCCCCAACGACCGGGGCATCATCGCCCTCTACGAGAACCGGCACGCCGACGGCGAGCGCTATCTGCAACTGGCGATCGACAACTTCCGGGCCGACGGCAGCGATGTCGGCGAGGCCAGCGCGCTGTGCAACCTCTCCCGGATCCGGCTCGCCATGGGCCGTACCGCGAGCGCCATCGAACTCGCTCAGCAGGGCATCGACATCTACGACCGGATGGGCCTCACCCTGCGCCTGGCCAACGGCCGTTACGCCCTGGGCATCGCGCTGACCGAGGCCATGCGGCTGCCCGAGGCGCTCCACCAGCTGACCGAGGCACTGGCGTTGTTCCACGAGCACCGCCAGCCGCTGTGGGAGGGCGTCACCCACTTCCGGATCGCCGAGGTGCACCTGGCGGCCCAGCAGCCCACCCTCGCCGCCGGCCACGCGGAACAGGCGATCGCGCTGCGCGGCATCGGCGGCGAGTGGCGGCGCGGAACGGTCCTCACCGTCCTGGGCAGGGCCCTGTCCCGGCTCGGCCAGTCCGACCGCGCACAGGCCTGCTGGCGGGAAGCCCTCGCCATCTACGAGCGGCTGGACTCGGACGAGGCCGTCGAGGTCCGCGCACTGCTGGCGTCGAAGGCCGCGGCCTAGGGTCTGCCGTTTGGATCAGCCCGGCGCCGCGGGCCCTGGCGCGTTCATCGTTCGTTTATCGGCGCGCGCCAGTCTTGCCTCAGTCGATCCGTCGCGTCGGGGGGCAGACGGATCTCGATGAGGGCGCCCCACTAGGGTGAACGGCCCGCGACGGCCCGTCCGACAGCCCCCGGGGGAGCAGTCGGACGGGCCGCTCAGATTTCGTGCACCGTCTCGCAGGAGTTGATGATCATGACCCAGCCCGAGAAGAACGACGACGTCGTCAAGCCGCTCGACAACCACGCCTCCCTGGTGGAGGAGAACCTCATCACGGCCGCGAAGGACAAGGCGCCGGAGGTCACGGCCCAGACCCCGGGGCAGGTGACCACGCTGGACAACCACGCCTCCAGCGAGGAAGCCCGTCTCCTGGACAACCACGCATCGGACGAGACCGTCTGACCCGGTACCGACGACGTCCCGACGGGGGACCCGGCCGCGGTGGCACCGAGGGGGAGCCACCGCGGCCGAGGCATGTCCGGGGCCCGGCCGGAACACCCGCCTAGCGCGCCCGCAGCTCCCGCTTGAGCACCTTCCCGCTCGCGTTCCGCGGCAGGCCGGCCACGAACTCCACCGACCGCGGCACCTTGTAGTTCGCCATCTCCCGCCGCGCCCACGCGATCAGGTCCTCGCCCGTGGTGACCGCGCCCGCGCGCCGCACCACGTACGCCTTGCCGACCTCGCCGAGCCGCGCGTCCGGGGTGCCGATCACCGCCACGTCGGCCACATCCGGGTGCAGGCCGAGGAGTTGCTCTATCTCTGCCGGGTACGCGTTGAAGCCGCCGACGATGAACATGTCCTTGATCCGGTCGGTGATACGGAGGTTGCCGGCGCCGTCCAGGACGCCGACATCGCCCGTGCGCAGCCAGCCGTCCGGCGTCACCGCCTCGGCGGTCGCCACCTCGTCCTCGTAGTAGCCGCGCATGACGTTGAAGCCGCGGACCAGGATCTCGCCGGGCTGTCCGGGGGGCGCGTCCACCTTCACCTCCGTGCCCGGGATCGCGCGGCCCGAGGTCGAGGCGATCACCTCGGGCGGGTCGCCGCGGCGGCACATCGTGACGATGCCGCTCGCTTCGGAGAGACCGTAGGCGGTGAGGACGGTGCCCACGCCGAGTTCGCCGCGCAGGCGTTCCACCAGGCGGAGGGGGACGACGGCCGCGCCGGTCACCACCAGGCGCAGGGCCGACAGGTCGTGGGTGTCACGGGCCGGGTGGTCCAGGAGGGACTGGTGGAGGGTGGGCGGGCCCGGGAGGACCGACACCCGTTCCGCCGCGATGTTCGCCAGCACCGTGTCGATGTCGAAGACCGGCTGCGGGATCATCGTCGCGCCCCGCATGAGGCAGGCGATCACTCCTGCCTTGTAACCGAAGGTGTGGAAGAACGGGTTCACGATCAGATAGCGGTCGCCGTGCCGCAGACCCGCCAGCTCGCTCCAGATCTCGTAGCCCCGCAGCGTCTGCGCGTGGGTGATCACCGCGCCCTTGGGGCGGCCCGTGGTGCCGGACGTGAAGACGATGTCCGACGGCGTCGAGCCGTCCAACGCCGCGGCACGGGCGGCGACTTCGGCCTCCGGCACCTTGTCCCCGCTCGCCAGGAAGTCCTTCCAGGACCGGAAGTCGGCCGGTGCGTCGTCCGAGAGCACCACCACCTGCTCAAGGGCCGGCAGCCCCGGCAGGGGCCCGTCCCCCGCGCCCTCCCCGGCCGCCCGCCGCAGCGCCGCCACGTACGAGGTCCCCAGGAACGTGCCGGTCACGAACAGCAGCCGCGTCCCGCTGCGGCGCAGCACGTCCGTCGCCTCCGTGCCCTTGAAGCGGGTGTTGAGCGGGACCAGCACCCCGCCGGCCGAGACCGCGCCCAGCGCCGCGACCATCCAGTCAAGGGAGTTGGGCGCCCAGATGCCGACCCGGTCGCCCGGCATCACGCCGTTCGCGACACAGGCCGCCGCCGCCCGCTCCACCCGCGCGCCCAGCTCGGCGTACGAGACGCGGGTCCGCCCGTCCACCACCGCCTCGGTGTCCGCGTACCGCTCCGCCGCCGCACGGACCAGCTCCGGGATGCTGCGCCACTCCACAATCGGCCTCCCCGCACCTGAACTTCCAACGTCCGACGCATTAGCTGACTACCCGTCAGATTAGCTGTAGCCTGACGGGCTGTCAGCAGGCCTCACAAGGTGCGGAGGTGCGTGCAGCGTGACCCTCAAGGACGCCACGGCGATCGTCGGCATCGGCCAGACCCCGTTCGCGAAACACCTCGCGGACGACGAACGGACCCTGGCCTGCCGGGCCGTGCTCGCCGCGCTCGACGACGCCGGCATCGCCCCGGGCGAGGTGGACGCGCTCGCCTCGTACACGATGGAGGAGACCGACGAGGTCGAACTGGCCAAGGCCGTGGGCTTCGGCGACCTCACCTTCTTCAGCAAGGTCGGCTTCGGCGGCGGCGGTTCGTGCGCCACGGTCGCCCACCTGGCCGCCGCGATCGCCACCGGCCAGGCCACGGTCGGCGTCGCCTGGCGCTCCCGCAAACGCGGCAGCGGACCGCGCCCCTGGTCCAACACCACCCGCCAACTCCCCACCCCCGGCCAGTGGACCCGCCCCTTCGGCCTGCTCCGCCCCGCCGACGAGATCGCCATGCTCACCCGCCGCTACCTCCACGAGTACGGCGCGACCCGCGACCACCTCTTCAACGTCGCCCTCGCCTGCCGCAACCGCGCCAACCAGAACCCGGCCGCGATCATGTACGAGCGCCCGCTGACCCGCGAGATGTACATGACCTCCCGCTGGATCAGCGAGCCCCTCTGCCTCTTCGACAACTGCCTTGAGACGGACGGGGCGTTGGCCTGCGTGGTGGTCAGCGCCGACCGGGCGCGGGACTGCCGGCAGCGGCCCGTCCTCATCCACTCCGCCGCCCAGGGCCTGCCCGCCCAGCACCACGGCATGGTCAACTACTGGAACGACGACCCGCTCACCGGACCCGCCTGGAGCGCCGCCCGACACCTGTGGAAACACGCCGACTTCACGCCGCAGGACGTCGATGTGGCCCAGATCTACGACGCGTTCAGCGCGCTGGTCCCGCTCTCCCTTGAGGGCTACGGCTTCTGCGGGCGCGGCGAGGGCGGCGCGTTCACCGAGCAGGGCGCCCTGGAGATCGGCGGCCGGCTGCCGCTCAACACGGGCGGCGGCGGCCTCAGCGAGGCCTATGTGCACGGCTTCAACCTCATCAACGAGGGCGTCAAACAGCTCCGCGGCACCAGCACCGCCCAGGTCCCGGGCGCCGCGACCTGTCTCGTCACCGCCGGCGAGGGCGTCCCGACCTCCGCGCTGCTGCTCACCAACAGGAGCTGACCCATGCTGAGTCCGGTCACCGACGCCGACGGCGCCCCCTTCTGGCAGTACGCGGCCCAGGGCGAACTCCGCGTCCAGACCTGCGCAGAGTGCGCCGAACCCCGCTTCCCGCCCCGCCCCTGCTGCCCGCACTGCCAGTCCTTCGCGAGCGAGTGGCGCCGCGTCTCGGGCCGCGGCCGCGTCTGGTCCTACGTCGTCCCCCACCCCCCGCTCCTGCCGGACTACGCCGAGCAGGCCCCGTACAACGTGATCGTCGTCGAACTCGCCGAGCATCCAAGGATCCGGCTGGTCGGCAACCTGGTCACGGAGGCGGGGGCGCGCCTTGACTCGGTACCGCCGGAGCGGATCCGGATCGGGGCGAAGGTGCAGGTCGTCTTCGACGATTCCGGGTTGCCGCAGTGGGTTCTGGAGCGGGCATGAGCACCGTGCGGGTGAGCGCCGACAAGGACACCGGGGTCGCCGTCGTCACCCTCGACCGGCCCGAGCGGCTCAACGCCATCGATCTGGCCATGCGGGACGAACTCCAGGAGGTCTGGGGTGAGTTGCGGTTCGACGACTCGGTGCGGGCCGTCGTGCTCACCGGCAGCGGGGAGCGCGCCTTCTGCACCGGGCTCGACCGGGACGCGGACGTCCCCCAGCCCAACTCCCCCTACATGGCGGACGATCCGCTGCTGCGGGTCGGCCCGAAGGCCAACGACCTGTGGAAGCCGGTCGTCGCCGCCGTGCGGGGCATGGCCTGCGGAGGCGCGTTCTATCTGCTCGGGGAGTCGGAGTTCCTGATCGCCGAGCCGAGCGCGAGCTTCTTCGATCCGCACACCACGTACGGCATGGTCAGCGCCTACGAGTCGGTGCTGATGGCGCAGCGGATGCCGTACGGGGAGGTCGCCCGGATGATGCTGATGGGGACCGCCGAGCGGATCGGGGCGCAACGGGCGTACGAGATCGGCCTGGTCTCCGAACTCACCGAGCCCGGAGGGGCGTTGGCGGCGGCGACGGCGTGCGCGACCGTGCTCGCCGGGTATCCGCCCGAGGGCGTCCAGGGGACCGTGCGGGCGCTGTGGGCCGCGCGGGAGAGCGCGGTCGCCGCCGGGTTCGCGCAGGCACCGCACCTGGTCTCGCTGGGGAACCTGCCGGACGAACGGCAGGCGGAGCTGTTCGCCCACCGGGGGCGGGAGTTCCGTATCCGCTGACCCCCGCCATGGATTCGCTGCCCCCGCGCGGATCCGCCGACCCCCGCCATGAATCCGCTGACGCCCGCTACGACGTCCGCGCCGTCCCCGTGCCCTTCTCCGCGTCCAGTGCGTACACGCAGCGGTCCTTGCTGCACGCGTACACCACGCCGTCCTTGACCACCGGGGAGCCGGTGATCTCGCCGCCGGTGGCGAGTTTCCAGCGCAGGCGGCCGTCGTCGGCCTTGAGGGTGTAGAGGAGGTGGTCGGTGGAGCCGAAGTGGATCCGGCCCTCGGCGACCGCCGGGGCGCCCACGATGTCGCCGCCCGCCTGGAACCGCCATTTGGGTGTCCCGGTGACCGCGTCCAGGGTGTAGAGACCCTTGCCGCTGCCCACGTGGACATGGCCCGCGGCCACCAGCACCGGCTCGATGGAGGCCCGGGACTCGGTGGCGATGCGCCAGCGGTCGCGGCCGTCGGTGGCGTCGAGGGCGTAGACCGTGCCGAGATAGTCGGCGAGGTAGATGCCGCCGCCGGTGACGGCCGGGCCCGGCGCGAAGGTGGGCGCGCACAGGAAGGCCGCGGGGGCCTCGAAGTGCCACTTCACCCGGCCGCTCGCCACGTCGATGGCCAGCACGCGGGTGCCGGCACTGGCGTACACGAAACCGTCGGGCGCGTACGTCAGCCGGATCGGGACCCCGCCGCAGGAGGCCGCGTCGCCGATCGGGTAGGACCAGCGCTCCTCGCCGGTGCGGGCGTCCAGGGCGCGCAGCCGGGCGTCCTGCCAGAGGAACACCGTGCCCTCGTGGACGGCGGGGCCGGCCTCCGGGGACTCGAAGTCGGTCTGACAGCCGGTGAGCTCCCAGAGTTTCTGGCCGTTGGAGGCCTCCCAGGCCTGGACGCCGCCGCCGCGGGTGCCGGTGACGACCGTGCCCCGGTCGGCCTTGAGGGAGTACACCCAGGCGTCGAGGGACAGGCGCCACAGATCGGCGCCCTCGCGGGCGTCCAGGGCGTACAGCGTGGGCCCGTCGGAGGCGTGGATGCGGCCGTCCGCGACCGCCATCGACCAGGCCACGTCCCGCGTCTTGAAGCTGCGCCGGCCGGTGGCCACGTCCAGGGCGTGCACCTCGAAGGAGGTGACGTAGACGAGCGCGTCGGAGACGGAGGGGGTGCCCCAGACGTCGTTCGACATACGGAACCGCCAGGGGCGCCAGCCGCTGGCGGTCTCCGGCGGAACGGGCGGCAGGGCGGGTACGCCCACACCGGGGTCGGCGCCGTTGACGCCGGGGCGGGCCTTGGCCCAGGAGGCGGCCAGGGCGGTCTCGGGGCGCGGGGCCTGTACGGCGGCGGCGCGCACGTCGGAGACGCGGGGCCCGGGGCCGATGGGCACCTGGCCGCCGGCCAGCCGGACCGGGCCGATGTCGGGGGCGCCGACCGGGGCCGGGACCACCGGGTCGTGCGGGGGCGGGGGCGGCAGGGCGCCGCGTCCGCCGCTGCGGCCGCCGCCGGGACCGCCGGCGCCCGGCTTGGCGGGCGGGCGTCCGTTGCGGCGGGCCTCGATCAGGCTGACGGCCCGCTCGGGCAGCCAGGCGGAGGCGGTGCCGCTGTCGTCGGAGCCGGAGCCGAAGAGGTGCGGGGCGAGCTGGGACTGGAGGTCGGCGGGGTTGGGCCGGCCGGTGGCCTCCATCTGCATGCAGGACTCGATCAGCGGGCGCAGCTCGGCGGGCAGGCCCTCCAGGTCCGGGCCCTCGCGCAGCAGCATGAAGACCGTCTCGACCGGGTTGGCCCCGTGGAAGGGCGGATGCCCGGTGGCGGCGAAGACCAGCATCGAGCCGAGCGAGAAGACGTCACTCGCGCCGGTGACGCTGCGCGAGTCCTTCGCCTGCTCGGGAGACATGTAGGCGGGCGTGCCCACCGCCACGTTCGTCATCGTCAAACGCGTGTTCGACACACCGGAGGCGATACCGAAGTCGATCACCCGGGGGCCGTCCTCGACGACGAGGACGTTGGAGGGTTTCAGGTCCCGGTGCACGAGCCCGGCGCCGTGGATGGACTGCAGCGCCTCGGCGACACCGGCCGCGAGCCAGCGCACCGCCTGGGCCGGCATCGGCCCGCACTCGTTCACTATCTCTTCGAGGGAGGGCGCGGGGACGTACGCGGTGGCCAGCCACGGCACGGCCGCGCGGGGATCGGCGTCGACCACGGCCGCCGTGTAGAAGCCGGAGACCGCCCGGGCCGCCTCCACCTCACGCGTGAAGCGGACCCGGAAGAGCTGGTCCTCGGCGAGCTCCGTGCGGACCGTCTTGATCGCCACGCGCCGGCCGGACGCCGAGCGCGCGAGATAGACCAGCCCCATGCCGCCCGCACCCAGCCGTCCCAGCACCTCGAACGGACCGATCCGCCGCGGATCGTGCTGCGTCAGCTGATCCACCACTTGCCTGCCACCTCCCCGTACGGGCCGCGCCACCCACATATGTACGCGACCCCGTGCAGCGTCTCACCACCGCACCGCCCTGGCGGCACGCACCCTGATTCTTCCTGTCCGGGCCCGAGGTTGCGAACCCGGGAACATATCGGGATGTCCCACGCCAAAACGGCATGATCCATCACCGATGCACCCCGGATCCCACCCCGATTCCGCCCCGATCGACCCCCGACTACCCCTGAAGCCGCTCCAGGAGCGCGAACGACGCCCCTTGATTGTCCGTGACGACCGCCACTTTTCCGTACGACGTCTCGAATGGCGGAGCCTGCACCCGCCCGCCGAGCCGCCGTACGACCTCGATCACGGCGGCGCAGTCCTCGACGGCGAAGTGGACCAGGAAATGCGGGGGCATCTCGGCCGGGAAGACGTCGGAGACGGCCGCGCGGCCGAAGTCGGGCTTGGCGTCCGGGCCGAACAGGGCGTCGTGGAAGAGGCCGCCGTAGAAGTCGTTCGCGGCCTCGGTGTCCCGGGCGTACAGCTCGGCCCAGGCGAAGGTGCCCGGCTCGTGGCGGCGCCCGAAGCCGGGGTGCCCGGCCGGTTCCCAGAGCCCGAAGACGGCCCCCTCCGGGTCCGTGACCAGGGCCGTCGTGCCCAGCTCGGCGACCGGCAGGGGTGCGGTGACGACCTGACCGCCGGCCGCCCAGACCCGGTCGGCCAGCGCCTCCGCGTCCGGGGTGGCGAAGTACACCGTCCATACGGTGGGCATCCGCCCGTCCGTCTTGTGCGCGAGCGCAGCGACGGGCTCCCCGTCCTGGCTGGCCCACACGGAGCCGCCGTACGCCGCTTCGAAGGTCCACCCGAAGAGCCCACCGTAGAACCGCTTGCCCGCCTCGACGTCCGGAAGCTGCGCGTCCACCCAGCAGGGGACGCCCTCTCCGTACGCGGATGCCCTGTTTTCGGCCATACCGCCAAGCTAACGGCGACTCACGCACCCCGCAGACCAGGCACACCCGCCTCTGAGCACCCGTGCACCCCATTTGCAGTCGGCCGAATCGCGCTCCGATCACCCCTCGGTAAGCTGACGGCATGACAGGACAAGTGCGTACCGTCGACGGCCGCGTGGCCGGCCGGCGTGGGCAGGCGACCCGGCAGAAGCTGCTCGACTGCCTTAGCGAGATGCTCAGCTCTTCCCCCTACCGGGACGTCAAAGTCATCGATGTCGCCCGGAAGGCGGGGACTTCACCCGCGACCTTCTACCAGTACTTCCCGGACGTCGAAGGCGCCGTCCTGGAGATCGCCGAGCAAATGGCCACGGAGGGCAGCCAGTTGACGGCGCTGCTCGACGGCCGGTCGTGGGTCGGCAAGGCCGGATGGGCCACCTCGCAGGAACTCGTGGACGGTTTCCTGGAGTTCTGGCGAAAGAACGACGCGATCCTGCGCGTCGTCGACCTCGGCGCGGCCGAGGGCGACAAGCGCTTCTACAAACTCCGCATGAAGATCCTCAACTCGGTGAACAACTCCCTCGCGGACGCGGTCACGGATCTGCAGGCCAAGGGCAAGGTCGACAAGGACGTCAGCCCCGCCGCGATGGCCGGTTCGATCGTCGCGATGCTCGCGGCCGTGGCCTCGCACCAGAAGGGCTTCCAGACCTGGGGCGTCAAGCAGGCCGAACTCAAGCCGAACCTGGCGCTGTTGGTGCACCTCGGCGTGACCGGAAAGAAGCCGACGAAGTAGTACTCGACCAGTACTCCGGCTCAAGTCCTGTCTGACAGGCGGTGGTTCACCCCGGTGGACCACCGCCTGCCGCGCGTGACGGCGCCTTCGGCGCGGACGATCACTTTCGTACGATCCTGAAGATCCGGATCTCCCGCTCGACGCGTTCCTGATACGTCGCGTACGGCGGCCAGAACACGAGCAGCTTCTTCCAGACCGCCGCGCGTTCCTCCCCCTCCAGCAAGCGGGCCGTGACCGGGATGTCCCTGCCCCGCCAGTTGATCTCGGCATCGGGATGGGCGAGGAGGTTGGCGGTCCAGGCCGGGTGGCCCGTGCGGCCGAAGTTGGAACCGATGAGGATCCAGGTGCGACCGTCCTCCTCCGGCATGCAGGCCAGCGGGGTACGCCGGACCTGCCCGCTCCTGGCGCCGGTCGCGGTGAGGATCACCCCCGGCAGCATCTGCGCGCTGAGCAGGACCTTCCCCCGCGTCAGCCGGTGCACAGCACGGTCGAGCGCGGGGATCACATGCGGGGCGACCTTCGCGAACCCCCGCGTCGACGAGACCTTCTGCACCACCCGGACGCCGATCACACCGCCACCTCCCGTCCCTCGAAGAGCCGCGCCGCCTCCGCCGCGTGCGCCCGCAGCCGGTGCGCCGGACCGAACAGCAGCTCGTCGCCGCAGGCCCGCTTGAAGTACAGATGCGCCTCGTGCTCCCAGGTGAACCCGATGCCGCCGTGCAGCTGGATCCCCTCGGCGGCCGAGTCCCGCAGCGCCTCCAGTGCCTGCGCGAGGGCGACCCCGCCCACCCGTTCCCCGTGCACGGTCGCCCAGGCCGCGTAGTAGGCGGCCGAACGCGCCGCCTGGACCTGCACATACACATCGGCGAGCCGATGCTTGACGGCCTGGAAGGACCCGATCGCCCGCCCGAACTGCTCCCGCTGCTTCACGTACTCGACGGTCCGCTCCAACGCCCGGTCGGCCGCCCCCACCGCCTCGCAGGCGAGCGCGGCGGCGGCCCGGTCGCCGACGGAGGAGAGCGCGGCGAGAACACCGTGCCCGTCCTCCTCCCCCAGCAACTCGGCTTCGACGTCCCGCAGTTGGACGCGGGCCTGCGGCCGGGTGGCGTCCAGGGTGGTCTGCCGCGCCCGCACCACCCCGTCCGCCTCCCCCTCCACCAGGAAGAACAGCGTCCGGGACCGGGCGAACCCCCCGGTGTGCGCGGCGACCAGCAGCAGCCGCGCGCTGTGCCCGTCCAGCACCTGGTCGGCCTGCCCGTACAACCGCCACCCCTCCCCCACCCGCCGCGCCTGCACCCCGCCCGCGCGCCCGCCGCCGGCCCACTCGCCGCCGTTGTCGCCGGTCAGGGCGAGGGCGGCGGCCAGGGCGGTGCCGGGGACGGCGAGGGCGGCGGTGAGGTCGCCCGAGGCGAGGCGGGGCAGCAGGTCTGCGCGCTGGGCGTCGGTGCCGAGGGCGAGGACGAGGGGCGCGGCGAGCACGGCGGTCGCCAGCAGCGGCGAGGGTGCGAGCGCCCGGCCCGTCTCCTCGCAGGCGAGGGCGAGTTCGGTGGCCGAGCAGCCGACACCGCCGTACGCCTCGGGCAGGGCGAGCCCGGGCAGGCCGAGTTGGCGGGCGAGCGCGGTCCACAGGGCGGGGTCGTGCCCGCGGGGCAGGTCGACGGCGGCCCGCAACTCCTCGTAGCCACAGCGCTTGTTGAGGAGTTCGCGCAGGGTGCGGCGGATCTCGTCCTGTTCGGCGGTGAAGCTCGCGTCCATGGCACTTCCCTCCGGATCTGACGGTCCGTCATATTAGGAGTCCGGGAACGATATGCACAGAGGAAGGCGGGCCCCTCATGACACCGGTCGGCACATCGGTCGGCACAGCAGCCGTGACACCGGCCGGGACACGGGGAGGCCGGAAGGTCGCCGTGGTCGGCGTGGCCCTGTCCGACTGCGGCCGGGTCGACGAGGCGACCCCGTACGCGCTGCACGCCCAGGCGGCCCGGCGCGCGCTGGCGGACGCGGGCCTGGAGCGCCGGCACGTCGACGGCTTCGCCTCGGCGGGCCTGGGCACGCTCCCGCCGGTCGAGGTGGCCGAGTACCTCGGGCTCCGCCCCACCTGGGTCGACTCGACGGCGGTCGGCGGCTCCACCTGGGAGGTCATGGCGGCCCACGCGACGGACGCGATCGCCGCGGGCCACGCGAACGCCGTGCTCCTCGTCTACGGCTCCACGGCCCGCGCGGACATCAAGGCGGGCCGCCGCACCGGCAACCTCTCCTTCGGAGCGCGCGGCCCGCTCCAGTTCGAGGTCCCCTACGGCCACACGCTGATCGCCAAGTACGCGATGGCGGCCCGCCGCCACATGATCGAATTCGGTACGACGATCGAGCAGTTGGCGGAGGTCGCGGTCCAGGCCCGGGCGAACGCGGCGCTGAACCCGGACGCCATGTTCCGCGCGCCGATCACGGTCGACGACGTCCTCGCCGGCCCGATGATCGCCGACCCCTTCACCAAGCTGCACTGCTGCATCCGCTCCGACGGCGGCGCGGCGGTGCTGCTGGCGGCCGAGGAGTACGTACGGGACTGCCGTACCGCGCCCGTGTGGGTGCTCGGCACCGGGGAGCACGTCTCGCACTCCGCGATGTCCGAGTGGCCGGACTTCACGGTGTCCCCGGCGGCGGTGAGCGGCCGCCTCGCCTTCGAGCGGGCCGGGGTCGCACCGGCCGAGATGGACTTCGCCCAGCTCTACGACGCCTTCACCTACATGACCCTGGTGACGCTGGAGGACCTCGGCTTCTGCGCGAAGGGCGAGGGCGGGGCGTTCGTGGAGAAGGGGCGGCTGCGGGTGGTGGGCGGGGAGCTGCCGGTGAACACCGACGGGGGCGGCCTGTCGGCCCAACACCCGGGAATGCGGGGGCTGTTCCTGTTGGTGGAGGCGGTCCGGCAGTTGCGCGGGGAGGCGGGGGCGCGGCAGGTACGGGGGCGGGACGGGGAGGTGGCTCGGCTGGGGCTGGCGAGCGGGACCGGGGGGTGGTTCTGCTCGGCGGGGACGGTGGTGCTGGGCCGGTGAGGAGGCAGGGTCGACAAGGGGGTGAGGGCGGCCCGTTTAAGCTCTCCGGATGACCTTGGAATGGGAACAGGTAATCGTCCACTCGGTGGATCCGGCGGCTCTGGGACAGTGGTGGGCCGACGCTCTCGGTTGGGTCGTCGTGTACTCGTCCGACGACGAGTTCGAGATCCGTCCGGAGCCGGACCGGCTGCCGGGGCTGGATTTCGTACGGGTCGAGGAGGCCAAGCAGGCCAAGAGCCGGCTGCACCTCGACTTCCGGCCCGACGACCAGGCCGCGGAGGTGGCCCGCCTGGAGGCGCACGGGGCACGGCGCGTGGACATCGGCCAGGGCGAGCAGTCATGGGTCGTCCTGGCGGACCCGGAGGGCAACGAGTTCTGCGTGCTGGGCCGGCGGAGCCAGTAGGGCGGGCAGGGAGGGGACGCGGAGGGGCGTTTTCGAGCGGGGCTTGTCTGGTGAGTACCTCAGGACATCAGTCCTGGTCTGTCTCCAGACACTCAGGGCATGTGGCTGCTCGCTGCCGCTCGGTGACCCTGCCGGTTTGGCCGCAAGCCGGCTTCCCCTCGCTGAGCTTGTGAACGGTCAGCACGTCGTCCCCGACCGTACCCGTGAGTTCGCCGGTGGGCGCCAGGAAGTCTCGGTCAGCGCGAGGGGTTCTGAGGTCTGCGCCCAAGAGCATCAGCGGCGGCTCGCTCACGCGAACGCAGGCCCGCTTGGCGGGGGCGGTCACTGGGGGCACTCCAAGTGCCGGTATCGAACGGCCGGACTGAGTAAGGCTCGCCGAAGCTCAACCCGGCGGCAGGGTTCAAGCGAATTGATCCGCTGAGTGCAATCGGGGCACGTCTCCCCTGAGGGCGCATAGGTCGTGTACTCATCCTGTTTCGCGTCGGTGTCGGCCTCTGTGCACTGGGGACTTCCGAGAAGCCTGGTTGTAGCTTTGGGCACTGCCGTCAACCTCCTACCGGTTGGTGGCCACGCCCCGAACGTTCGCCGCGTCGCGGGGGTCTGACCGTTCGGCACGTGGGTCGCGCCGCCTGAAGAGCTTCAGCCGGACAAGGCACCTCCGGGAACCGCGAACGGGGAACCCCGCAAGCCCAATTGGGGAACCCCGTTCCAACTCGTTTGGGGTTCCCGTCTGAAGTCCTGGAGCTACGCTGGGTCTAGATCACTTCAGTTCCCGTTAGGCGGCTACATGGATGACCGTGCGGCTCAGCGGAGCGGATATCCGCTGAAAATCCCTGACACGCTTCTCAACAGCGATGCCATGCGGCAAGCCTGCGCCGCACGGAACTTCCAAGAAATCTTCCGTCTCATGAATCGCCGCACTGGCTCAAGTCACGCTGTGACGGCAGCGGCCATCGGAAGGATTCCCAGTTCTCGAGTCAGCGACATCATTCGTGGCGTCAGGGGAATCCGCGGGTCTGAAGTCATTGAGCACGTTGCCGATGGGTTTGGAATCCCCGGTGGCATGCTTGGCTTAGCGGCGCGCCCGTGGCAAAGCAGCGGAAATCTAATACAGTCGAGCGATGAGATCGCAATTGACTCCCAGAGAAAAGCTCAGCAGGGGAAGGCGCCATCCGTAGACCGGCGCGCTTTCGTCTCCACAACTGCCGCCGTACTGTCAGTGGCTGCGACGCAGATGAATCGCGGTCAGCGCGTCATTCAAGCTCTCATCGCTCCTGATGGCCGTGCCCGACAGGTCAGTTGGACGTTGTCCGGGCCATGGGTACTTCGCCCTGGATCGTGTCGGATGACCAGGCCTGACGGTCGGTGGTCGGCAGACGTCCCGGGGTGTCGGAACCGTCGCTGTTTCCTCGGTTGCAGTGGCTCGGTCCGGTCCTAGACTTTCCCCGCGCACTCAGCCGGGGAGGGCTGATGCGCCTTACGATTCCAGGGGAGCGTTTCATGGCAGCAGCGCACACCACGTCCGACCAGCCGCAAGTCCGGGGCGTCTTCGACTGCGACGAGGCCCATCGCAGCCCGCTCAGCTCCGACTACAAGCGGATCTTCGATTCCGGTCTGGTCGTGCTTGACACCAATGTGCTGCTCAATCTCTACCGCTCGAACGAGAGCACCCGTCGGGACACCCTTGCCGCCCTCGCCAGGCTTCGCGAACGCCTGTGGATTCCACACCAGGTGCTCACGGAGTTCTGGCGTAACCGCGAGTCGCCGACCGTACGCCATCACCACGCGACGAAGGCCAATGAGGCGAGCGCCGCGCTCGACAAGGCGGTCAACGCGGCCCGGACAGTAGTGACCACTTGGCTGACCGCTGTCCAACTCAAGGACAACGAAGAGGCTGTAGGGCGGACTGACCGAGACCTGACCGAGCTCGCCAATGCAGCCGGCAGCCTCAAGAAGTTCATCCGGGCGCAGGCCGAGTGCGACGCACTCAAGGAGACTGCCACCACTCACACTGACCCGGTGCTCAACGCCCTCGAACCGCTTCTGCACGGTCGGGTCGGCGAGCCGCTGCCGTCGGACGAATACGACCAGGCCGTGAAAGAGGCGCAGGAGCGCGCCGACGAGGGGATACCGCCGGGGCACGAGGACTTCCGCACCAAGGAACCCGAACTAGCTGCCGGTGACTACCTCGTGTGGGTACAGCTCATGGCGGAGGCCCGGCACCGCGGGTGCGACGTTCTACTGGTCACGGGGGACATGAAGAAGGACTGGTGGACCAACCGCGGATACGACATCCCGCCTCGCCCCCGTGCCGAACTCCTCCAGGAACTGCGGGAGCAGGCGGGAGTGGGACTCTACATGCTCACTCCAAGCGAACTGCTCCGCTGGGCCAAGGAACTCCTCGAACTGAACGTGGACGAGGGCTCGGTCCGCGATCTGGAGCAACTGGACGAAGCATCGGCCGACAAAGACTCCGAAGATGGAGCCTGGACAGCGGAGTCGCTGGCGGCGTTCATGGACGAGCTGATGAGGCGCTACCCATCCCGAGTCAAAGCAATCGTTGCAGCTGCGGCAAACGGCGGGTTCGTGGACCGGGAGACGGTGTACGAGCTTGCCGGCTACGACGAGACACGCAGTCTCCGTGGCTTCACCCAACCGATCGGCACCCTGTCGAGGGATCTGCAAGCGGTAGGTGTGCTGACAGGAGGGGAGCCTTTCCTGCTCACCACCGTCTACGGCCACGCCGTCGACCCGTCCTGGGCGAAGGGGTTCCGCATTCCCAGCGGGGTGATTCCCCTGCTCCGGAGCAAGTACGAGGGAGGCGACCTGTGGCAAACCCGAGACAGCGGAGAAGCTGGGAGCGAACCTTCCGACAGGGGCTAGGAAGGGCTAACACGATGACTGGAGTTGCCGGTGGGTGATGAGCCGGCAGGCCAGTTTGAGGAAGGCTTCGTGGATGTCGGGTCGGCATTCCCAGCGGACGCGGAGTCGTCGAAGCCGCGGAGCCTGGCAAAGGTCCTCTTCACCACCCACCGACATACGCCAAGCCCGCTGTCATGGCGGGTGCTTCGGCGAGCAAAGGTAGGGATGATGCCGCGCGCGGAACTGGACGCGGCAGATGTCGCGGTCGTAGCCCCGGTCAGCGAACAGAGAGTCCGGCCTGGCCGTCGGTGATCAGGTGATGCCTGGATCCTGCCCGACCCCTGTCGACCGGTGAGGGGCTCGTGTGGCGCCCCCTTTTAGGACCCTGACATGGGAGGAGTCGACTACGCAGCGGGACCAGTCGAAGCCGAGCTCCTGGGGGGAAGGTGCTCCCACTGGATATCGGTCTGCAGCACGTGGTCCACGTCCACCCCGGCCGCGAGGACGAGCGCCCCTCACCGCGCGCACCGGGCACCACCACGGGCACTGACCAGAGCACGGAGCCGAGAGGCCACCCGAGAACACCCGGACCAGCACCGCGCGACGGACCCGCCGCGCACGCACCGAATCACCCCGTTCGTAGACCTGGCGGCGACCCTCGCAGCGGCCTCGGTGGATGGCGGGCTCCGCGCGTCGACACCCCACATGGTCACCCCTGTTCGTCGTCGTGGTCTGTCTGCGCGAGCGACCCGAAAGGCAACATGCCTGCGCCCAGGCACAACGTGCCGAAGGGCATCGAGCCACTCGCTGTGGCGTGCCAGCCGCCGGACTTAAACCGGGGAACTCTGCGTCCACGCGGGGCGTATCCGGCTTCCGGCATCCACCACAGGAACCAAGTCGTATATCCAGCTGCACCCCCGTTTCAATGGGCATGGCTCGTCGACCCACCATGTCTGCGATCTCCGACTCGTCCGGGAACGTGCGGCCCGCGGGGTCACGCCGCATTGCGGTTCGGCCTCTTCACGGATCTCCAACTCGGCCATGCGGACGTCCAGCGCGTCCGCCCATTTCTGCCACAGCCCAAAAGTGGGCTTGGACTTCTGCCGCCCCTTCTGTTCGTGCCGACCAGGGGTTTGCTGGTGGTCGTCACCCATTCGGAAAAGGAATTCTGCGTCCTGGGCCGGCGGCGCCAGTAGGGCGACACGGAGGAGCGACACGCAGGAGGACACGGCGGAGGGAACACGGGCCTGCTCGCCCCTCGTTGTATGGATGTCGATGGATGTACTTCGACGCCGCCGAGCCGCTGGAGGAATACCGCATGGCCCTCAACCGCGAAGAGCGCGAACAGTTCCTGGCCGAGCCGCATGTCGCCGCGCTGGCGGTGGACGGGGGAGCCGGGCGGGCGCCCCTCACCGTGCCGATCTGGTACCAGTACGAGTCCGACGGCACCGTCTGGATCATGACGGCGCTCAACTCCCGTAAGAACGAGCTGATTCAGGCGGCGGGGCGTTTCTCCCTGATGATCGACCGGCTCGAACCCACGATCCGGTACGTGTCGGTGGAGGGTCCGGTGATCGCGACCGAGCCCGCCACGATCGACCAGCTGCGGGAGATCAGCGCGCGCTATCTGCCCGCCGACAAGGTCGACGGCTACGTCGAGTTCGCCGCGAAGAACCACGGCGACCAGGTGCTCGTCCGGATGCGGCCGGAGCGGTGGCTGTCGTCGGACCTCGGATCGGTCTGACACCGGCGTCCGTTCGCCGCCGGGGTCGGTCCGACACGGTGATCCGCGGGACAATCGCCGTATGGGAACGGATCTTCACGAGCTGCTGAGGTCACTGCGGGTGTGGGACCCGGAGGTCACCTCGCTGCCGCCCTTCGACCCGGCGACGGCCCCCGCGACCCCGCTCGCCCTCTTCACGGCGTGGTTCGCGGAGGCGGTCGCGGCGGGCCAGCCGGAGCCGCACACCATGTCCCTGGCCACCGTGGACACCGCCGGCCACCCGGACGTGCGGATCGTCATGCTGCACGGCGCGGACGAGGACGGCTGGACCTTCGCGACCCACGCCACCAGCCGCAAGGGCACCCACCTGACCGCCCGCCCGTACGCCGCGCTCGCCTTCTACTGGCCCCTGCTGGGCCGCCAGGTCCGCGTCCGCGGCCCGGTGACCGCGGCCCCGTCCCCGGACGCCCAGGCCGACCTCCACGCCCGCTCCACCGGCGCCCTGGCAGCCGCCCTGACCGGCCGCCAGAGCGAAGTCCTGGGCTCACTGGAGGAGTTGGCGAGCGCGTCCCAGGCCGCGTGGGACCAGGCCGAGCGGGAGCCGGACGCCCCGGTGCCGTCCTGGACGCTGTACCGACTGCGGCCGGACACGGTGGAGTTCTTCCAGGGGGACGAGCGGCGACGGCATGTGCGGGTGAACTACCGCCGCGCGGAGGGGACTTGGGAGCGCGAGTTGTTGTGGCCGTAGAGCTCACGCCGTGAAGTCGTACACCTCGAAGTCGGCCACCGGCCGGTACCCGATCCGCTGGTAGAGCGCGTTGCTCGTCGGGTTGGCCAGGTCCGTGAAGAGCAACACCTCGTCGGCGCCCCGCGCCCGCACGGTCCGGCTGATCTCCGCGGTGACGGCACCGGCGTAACCCCGGCCGCGCAGATGGGCCGGGGTGTACACGGGCGCCACCCGGATCTGGCCGGCGACGAGGGGGGTGTGGCCCGCCATGGCGAGGGGGGTGCCGTCGAGGGCCTCCCAGAGTGTGACGCCGTCGTAGGCGAGGCGTGTGTCGACCCAGGCGCCGGGGTCCTGGCCGCCCCGGTGTCCGACGGCCTCGGTGAACTCGCCGTACCAGCGCGCCAGTAGCTCACGGTCCCGCTCGCCGGCGACCCTCGGTCGTCCCTCCGGCACGGGCTCGGGCACTGTCAGCGTGCCGAGCCGGTACAGCCGGTGCCGCTCGTGCAGCAGGGCCGTCGCGCCCGTGTGCCGCCGCCAGGCCTCGACGAAGGCGGCGGCGCTGTCGCGTTCCGCGCCGACACCGGGGACCGGGCGGCCAAGCCCGACGAGGTGCACGGCGAGCGAGTCGGCCTCCTCGGCGGTGAGGCGGGTGACGCGCAGCGGGTGGGGCGGGGTCTGGAAATAGGCCACGCGCACGGTCCCGTCCCGCTCCAGCGCACCGAAGAAGGGGGCCTGACTGCCGTACGCGCGCGGTCCGCGGGTGCGCAGGCCTTCCGTCACGGTCAGGACGAGGGTGTGCAGGTCGGGGCGCGAGCGCAGGAAGTCCCCGGCATGGGAGAGGAAGGCGTCGAGGTCGTCGGTGGAGTGCCAGTCTTCGGGCCGCATGCCTCATGATCCTGCGGGCGGGCGGCCCCCACCTCCGAATTAGGGTCCCTGGAGATCCGTCGCCAACCGCCCGTGCAGATGGTTGTCCCGGAACGCGTCGTGCCGGCCCGCCTCGAACATCGCGCCGCGCAGGGTGCCCTCGTAGCGGAAGCCGCAGCGTTCGGCGATGTGGCAGGAGGCGTCGTGGCCGAGGGCGTGGCCCAGGTCGAGGCGGTGCAGGCCTAGGTCGGTCAGCGCCCAGTGGGCGACGAGACGCAGGGCACGGGTGGCGACGCCCTGGCCGCGGGCCTCGGGCAGTACCCAGTAGCCGACGTGGCCGTTGCTGAAGATGTGGCTGATGGAGTTGACGCTGATGTGCCCCAGCGTCGTACCGCTCGACTCGTCGGTGATGCAGTACGACGCTGTCGTGCCCTCCGTCTGCTGCCGGACCCGGTCGCGCAGCACCGTGCGGGCGCCGTCCAGGTCGGTGATCAGCGTGAGGGGTGTGTTCCAGCGCTGGAAGTCCGGGTCCGTGACCCCGCGCAGCCAGTCCTCGGCGTCGGCGTCCGAGTCCGCGTCCCACGGGCGTAGGAGAAGGCCTTGACCTCGCAGGTCGGGGAAAGGGAAGGCGGACGGGGACGGGGACGGAGAGTCGGCTGGGTCTGTCACGTGGTGGGCGTCTGCGTGGGCCATCCGGACATTCAAGCCGTCGGGGCCGTGGCGTGCGGCCTGAATTTCGGGACGCCGTCCGGGAAGGTCGCCGTCAGGGCCATGCCCGCCCGCAGTTCGCCCTCCCCGCACTCCACGATCTCCGTCATCATCCGCGGCCCCTCCTCCAGGTCGACCACGGCGGCGGTGTACGGGGTGCGGGTGGCGAAGGGCGGGAGGTCGTTCCGGTGGACGGTCGACCAGGTGTACAAGGTCGCCCGGCCGGTCGCCGGCTCCCAGGTCACGTCCTCGCTCCAGCAGTGCGGGCAGAACTCGCGGGGGTAGTGGTGGGCGCGGGCGCAGGTCGCGCAGCGGCGGATGAGGAGGCGGCCCTGTGCTGCCGCCTCCCAGTAGGTGCGGGTGAACGCGTCCGGTTCCGGGACGTCGAAGCCGCGCGGGGGCTCGGTCGTCGTCATCCGCCGAACCATCCCAGCGCGCTGTCCACCGACCAGGTCTGCCAGGCCATCCCGAACAGGGCGACCAGGGAGATCAGCGCCATCATCGCGTTCTGCCCCTGCTCGGCCCAGTCGTGGATCATCAGGGTGAAGTAGAGGACGTTGAGGAGCAGGCCGCCGATCAGGGCGACGGGGGTCAGGAAGCCGGCCACCAGGCCGAGGCCCAGGGCGAGTTCGGCGTAGACGACGACGTACGCCATCGTCCGCGGGCGTGGGCGGACGACGACGTCGAAGCCCGAACGGACCGCGTTCCAGCGGTGTTTGGCCGCCACGCCCGCCGCCCACTCGATCCCGGTCCCGCGCTCGAACCAGCCTTTCTTGTCCTTGTGCCGCCAGCTCTCCAGCCACCACAGGCCGAGTCCTATGCGCAGGACCGCGAGCCATTCCGCCCCGCCGAGCCAGATCGTGTCCATGGCATCTGACGGTACGTCAGACATGTGCGGAAGCCGAGGGGAGCGTCGGAAAAACCTGTGAGTCCAGGAGGGGGCTGTGGAGGCCCTATGAGGTCGTCGCAGATTGTTGACGATTTTGTTCGCGCTCGCCTACGTTCGCAAGCGCAAGGCCATGAAGTCAGGCCATGAAGTCGGAGCGGCGAGAGGCAGCAAGGTGAAGCACAGGGCAGTCAAGCGCAGGACAGTGGTCATGGGACTCGGCGCCACCGCCGGTGTCGCGGCGGTCGGCGGCATCGCGCTCAGCGCGAACGCGAGCGACGCGAAGTCCTCGTCGTCATCCTCGTCCTCCTCCTCGGACGCCCTGGTCTTCGACCCGGACGCCTACACGAAGCTGACCAAGACCGTCACGGACACCGACGGCGACGAGCACACGGTCGTCTACCACTTCTGGAAGGCGATCACGTACGTCGCCAGCCCGGTGGACGCCACCTACCAGTCGCTCGTCGTCAGCGCCCCGGTCGAGATCGACGGCGAGACGGTCGATCCCGCAAACGCCCCGATTCTGCTCGCGAACTCCATCGGCGGCTATCTGCCCGCCTCCGTGGCGGACGCGACCGAAGTCGGCGGCGGGGGTTCGGCGATGGGCGGGGGCGGCGCGGCACCCAGCGGCGCGCCCAGTTCGTCGGCTTCCGCGAGCGCCTCGGCGCCCGGCGCCAACGGCAACACCAACGCCACCGGCGGCGCGACCTCCAGCAACCAACTCCTCGCGCTGGCCGCCGGTTACGTCGTGATCGAGCCCGGCGCCCGCGGCCGTACCCTCAAGAACTCCAGCGGCGAGTACTACGGCACCGCCCCCGCCGCGATCGTCGACCTCAAGGCCGCGGTCCGGTACGTGCGGGCCAACAAGGGGCGCATCCCCGGCAACGTCGAGCGGATCGTCTCCGCCGGTACGAGCGCCGGTGGGGCCCTGTCCTCGCTGCTCGGCGCGTCCGGTGACAGCCCGATCTACGACAAGTACCTCAAGGAGCTCGGCGCGGCCGACGCCTCCGACGCGATCTTCGCGACCGGCGCCTGGTGCCCGATCACCGACCTGGAGCACGCCGACGGCTCCTACGAGTGGAACTGGGGCACCAACGACCTCAGCACCGGCAAGCAGGTCGACCAGACGGTGTCCAAGGCGCTGAAGGCCCAATTCGCCAAGTACCAGGCCTCGTTGAAGCTGCGCGGCCTCGGCGGCTTCGGGCCGCTGAACGCCCGCAACCTCGACGAGTACCTGGTCGAGCAGTACCTGGAGCCGTCGGCGACCACCTACCTCGCGGCCCTGTCCGACTCGGCCCGCGAGACCTATCTCGCCGCCAACACCTTCATCACCTGGGCCGGCGGCAAGGCGACCTTCACCTGGGCCGACTTCCTCACCCATGTCGGCGCGCGCAAGAAGGACGCCCCGGCCTTCGACGCCTTCGACCTGTCGGCCGGCGAGAACAACGAGTTCGGCGCGGGCACCACCCTCGCGCGGCACTTCACGGCGTACGGCGCGAAGAACGACTCGACGGGCCTGAGCAGCAAGCGGGTCGCGAGCGACATCCCCGAGCTGCTGCACCTCATGAACCCGATGTACCACCTGGTGGAGAAGGTCAACTCCAAGCGCTCCAAGCACTGGTGGATCCGCCTCGGCACCAAGGACTCGGACACCTCACTGACGGTCTCCGCGAACCTGGCCGCCCGCCTGGACAACCTCGGCGACGACGTGAACCACCTCTACTACTGGGACGAGGGCCACGGCGCGAACACCGACCCCGGCGACTTCATCAAGTGGATCGCCCAGGTGACGGGGCACCGGGGCGCGAAGAAGTAGCCCTTCCGCGCTCCGTCTCCCCCGCTCCGCCTCCCCTAGTACTCTCCCGATGGGGGTGGTGCACAAGTGGAGGAACTGCGGGTGTCGGTCACGGCGACGAGCGATCGCTTCGCCGTCGATGACGACAGATGGCTGTCCCAAGTACGGCTGCTGCACGAGGACTTGGGGCGGGAGACTCCGTTGGTGACCGGGCGGCCGGTGGCGGTCCGGCCCGGCACCAAGGGCGGCTGGCTGCCGGACGTGGCCGTGCTGCTCAGCCCGGCCGTGGTCGCCGGTGTGGTGGCGGTGGTGAAGGCCTGGCTGGTGCGCGACCGCGACCGCACGGTCCACCTCGCCTGGGAAGTGAACGGTCGGAAGGGCGAGTTCACGGCGACGGCGTCCACCGCGGACAACGCCACGTTGCAGGCGGCACTGGAGCACGGTTTGCGGGCCGCGGCGGGGACGGATGCGGGGGCGGTGGCCGAGTCGGCGGAGCCCGGCGCGTCAGGGGGCTCGGAGCCGGACGGCACCTCCGTTGGCTGAGGCCCCCGTCGCGTACCGCGCCCTGCTGATCGGCAACGCCGAGTTCCCCGACGAACCGGCACTGGAGCGGCTGCGCGGCCCGGCGAACGACCTCGCGGAACTGCGTACCGCGCTCACCGACCCGGAGATCGGACTCCCCTGGGAGGTGACCTCGGTACTGAACGGCACCGCCCAGCAGGTCCAGGAGGCGCTGTTCACCTTCTTCCACCGGGCCACCGCACGCGAGCAGTTGCTCCTCTACTACAGCGGCCACGGCCGACTCGACCTGCACAACCGGCTGCACCTGTGCACCCAGGACACCACCCTCGACTGGCTGCGCACCCGCGCGGTCCGGCAGTCGTACGTCAACGAGCTGATGGACGACTGCGCGGCCCGCGCGATCGTCGTCGTCCTGGACTGCTGCTTCAGCGGACGGGCGGCCACGGCCAAGGGGGGTGAGGCGGCGGCCCGGTTCGCCGGGCGGGGGCGCTTCGTGATGACGGGGTGCGGGTTGCTGGAGACGGCGGCGGACGCGTCCGGGGAGGACGAACCGAGCCCGTTCACCGCCGCGTTGGTGGCGGGGTTGCGGCACGGGGCGACGGGCGCGGACGGGTACGTGACGGTCGAGGACGTCTATCGGTACGTGGACGACCGTATGCGTGGGTCTGGTCAGCACCCGGAGATGAAGACGGAGGGGCGGGCGGGGCATGTGGCGCTCGCGCGGCGGGCGGGGGCGGTCGAGCGGACGCCGGCTGAGCAGACGTATGGGCGGCCTCCCGCCCTGGATCTGCGCCCCGTGTTCACGAACCCCCACGGCGTGAGCGAACGTCCGTCGGTCGAGGCCCACTTCAGCGGGGTGCTGCACGTCCTGCTGACCGAACCGGCGGGGACTCTCACCGTCCACCGGGACGAACCGGCTCAGGGTTGGTGGTTCGCCGAGGAGCGGCTCAGGATCCGTCGGATGCAGGTCCGGCCGGTTGCTTCGGTGACACCGGCCGGGGACGTGCGGTTCTCCCTGCCCGACGGTGCGGGAACAGTGGTCTGGTCGGCACGGCAGCTGGCCGACTTCGAGCGTGCGCGGACCGCCGGGAACTGGCCCACCGCGGTGCGGCCCACCAGGACCGAGCACACCCACGCCGTCCTCAAGTCCCGTGACCGCGTCTACCGCAGGCTCACGCGCGAGGCGTGGTACGTGCTGACCGCACTGCTCGGCTGCGCGGTGTCGGTGGGCCTGTTCGGGTGGCTGCTGACCGCGGGCGGGAACGGTGTGTGGCGGGCCACCGCGTTGGCCGTCCTGTTCATCCTCGCGTTCGTCTCCCTGCCACTCCTGATCGCCTCCGCCGACGTCGCCTGGATCTTCCTCCGCCTGCGCCGGTTCCTCCGGCTCCCCGCGCTGCCGATCACCCCCATGCTGCTGAAGGTCCATGACCCGCCCCCGATCACGGGCGAGGACGACAACGGACCGGTGACCGTCCATGTGAAGCCGAGCACCGTGCTCTGGTCCGAGGACTTGAGCCTGGCGTTCCCGCACTCCTTCTACGCCGACCGCGTCAAAAGGGGAGACCCGCCCTTCAGCACGAAGTCCCCGACCCCCGTCGAGGTCATCGGCCTCCCCGCCCCCGGCCAATGGGTGGTCGTCCGCACCCCCGACGGCCTCCTCTGGCCGAGCGGTCGCGCCAAGCCCTGCCCCGCCCCCACCCTCGCCGCCGTGACCGGCCGCCCCTAGCCGACTGTCCTACGCCACAAATCCCACCCACTCCTCCTACACCCGTGATCAATCCGCAACCAATTCCCCTCTTGACCGAGACCCATCAACGGGGCGTGTGATTACGCTCGCGCTCATGGCCGACTCCACAGCGTCCGCACAAGCCGCCGCGCCCACGCACACGAACCGCCCCGTATACGTCATCGGGGGCGGACCCGGCGGCCTGGCGGTCGCGTACGCGTTGCGCGCGCGGGGCATGCGCGCGGTCGTCCTGGAGAAGTCCGACCGGGTCGGCGCGTCCTGGCGGCGGCACTACGACCGGCTGCACCTGCACACCACCCGGCGCCTGTCGTCGCTGCCGGGGCTGAAGATGCCGCGCCGGTTCGGGCGGTGGGTCTCGCGGGACGACGTGGTGCGGTACCTGGAGAAGTACGCCGAGCACCACGAGCTGGAGATCGTCACCGGCGTGGAGGTGTCCCGCGTCGAGCGTTCCGCGGACGGCGACGGCTGGCTGCTGCACGCCACCGGCGGCCGCGAACTGACCGGCGCCGCCGTGGTCGTCGCCACCGGCTACAACCACACCCCGAACATCCCGGACTGGCCCGGCCTCGACACGTACAAGGGCGATTTCCGGCACGCGGGCGCGTACCGCAACGCCGAGCCGTACGCCGACCGTGACGTCCTGGTCGTCGGTGTCGGCAACACCGGCGCCGAGATCGCCGTGGACCTGGTCGAGGGCGGGGCCGCGCGCGTGCGGCTCGCCGTGCGCACCACCCCGCACATCGTGCGCCGCTCGACGGCCGGCTGGGCCGCCCAGTACACGAGCGTTCTCGTACGACGGCTGCCGGTCCGCCTGGTCGACCGGCTGGCCCGGCCGATGGCGAAGCTCGCCGTCCCGGACCTGTCCGCGCAGGGGCTGCCCAGACCGGACACCGGGCTCTACACCCGGGTCAAGGAGGGCTCCGTGCCGATCCTGGACGTCGGTCTGATCGACGCCGTACGCAAGGGCAGGGTCGAGATCGTGGCCGCCGTCGCCGGTTTCGAGGACGGCAAGGTCGTGCTCGCCGACGGGAGCCTGCTCTCGCCGGACGCGATCGTCGCGGCCACCGGTTACGCCCGCGGCCTCGAAGACCTCGTGGGCCATCTCGACGTACTGGACGAGCGCGGCAAGCCCGTCGCGCACGGCTCGCGCACCCCGAGCCAGGCGCCCGGCCTGTACTTCACCGGCTTCACGAACCCCATCAGCGGCATGTTCCGTGAGATGGCCATCGACGCGGAGAAGATCGCGAAGGCGGTCGTGAAGGACCGGCAGCGCCGCCGCGGGTAGCGCCTCTTCCAACTCCCCCACCTGCGCCTCCTGTTACGTCCGAGACGGATGTGGCCAAGGAGCTGTACCGCGCCCTGACATGGGTCCAGAATGTGAGCGCTGCTCAGCTTTTCGCGCCCGTTCCCCCACCCGGTGCGCATCTTTCAGCTTCGCTCACCTCTCGCTCATCGACGGAGGACGCACGTGGCACGTGAAAGACAGCTCTCGCTCTCCCGACGCTCCCTGATCGGCGGCGCGGCCGCCACCGCCGGAGCCGTCGCCCTCACCGGCACCGCCGCGGGACCGGCCGCCGCCGCCTCCCGTGACGTGGACGTCGCCATCGTCGGCGGCGGGCTCGCGGGGCTGACGACGGCCCGCGACCTGGTGGCCGCCGGCAAGACCGTGGCCGTCCTGGAGGCCCGGGACCGCGTCGGCGGCCGGGTGGTGAACCTGGCGCTGGCGAACGGCGGGGTCACCGAGGGCGGCGGCGAGTTCATCGGCCCCACCCAGGACCGCATCAAGGCGCTGGCCGACTCGCTCGGCGTCGCGACCTTCACGACGTACAACACCGGCAAGAACCTGCTCTACAAGGACGGCAAGAAGACGCCGTACGCCACCGACGGCCTCCTCGGCTCGGTCCCGCCGATCGACGTGGCGGGCCTGGCCAACGCCGCGATCGTGCAGGCGTCTTTGGACGACATGGCCAAGCAGGTGCCGGTCAACGCGCCCTGGACCGCGGCGAAGGCCGCCGAGTGGGACAAGCAGACCTTCGAGAGCTGGCTGAACGCCAACGCGATCGTGCCGTCGGCGAAGTTCCTGCTGGACGTGGCCACCACGTCCATCTTCTCGGCCCAACCCCGCGAACTCTCCCTGCTCTTCGTGCTGTTCTACATCGCCGCCGCAGGCAACGAGTCCACCCCCGGCACCCTGGAGCGCCTCACCGACACCGCGAACGGCGCCCAGGAGTCCCGCTTCGTCGGCGGCTCCCAGCAGGTGCCGATCAAGCTCGCGGCCACCCTCGGCGACCGCGTGGTGCTGAGCGCGCCGGTGCGCTCGATCACGAAGTCCGGCGCCAAGTACGTGGTGACGGCGGACGGCGTGACGGTGACGGCGAAGAAGGTCGTGGTCGCGGTGCCGCCCCCGCTGGCCGGCCGCATCACCTTCGACCCCCTCCTCCCCGCCGCCCGCGACCAGTTGGGCCAACGCCTCCCGATGGGCTCCATCGGCAAGGCCATCGCCGTCTACGACACCCCGTTCTGGCGCGCCGACGGCCTCAACGGCCAGGTCGTCAGCGACACCGGCGCCGTCCGCTCCACCTTCGACAACTCCCCGCCGGACGCCTCCTACGGCGCCCTGATGGGCTTCATCGAGGCGGACGAGATGCGCGAGTACGACGCCGCGTCGGTCGCCGACGTGAAGGCGGCCGTCCTCAAGGACTACGCCACGTACTTCGGCGACAAGGCCAAGACCCCGACCTCCTTCGTCCTCCAACGCTGGGACAACGAGGGCTTCACCCGAGGCGGCCCGGTCGCGTACGCCCCACCGGGCGTCCTCACCGAGTACGGCACGGCTCTGCGGACGCCGGTGGACGGCATCCACTGGGCCGGCACGGAGACGTCGACGTACTGGAACGGGTTCATGGACGGGGCGGTGCGCTCCGGGGAGCGGGCGGCTAAGGAGGTGCTCGCGGCGCTGTGAGTCGGCATGCCTGCCTCGGCGGGAGTCGTCGCGTGACCCGGTCACGTGAGCCGTCGCGAGAGCCTTCGGAGGCGCTGACCCACACCACTTAGTTCAACTTTGCACGCACGCCCGTTCCTGACACCGCGTCAGTTCAGTAATCTGACAGTGCGTCAGTTATTTTGGCTGTCTCACAGGAGCGGGCGGACGATGCTTGGATCAACCCACGGCACTCTCACCACCGACTCCCGCCGGGCCCGGGTCATCGCCTGCGGCGAGCAACCCGCGCCTGCCGTGCACGGCAGGCCCGCCGAGGTGGACGACCTCGATGTCGGCGGACGGCCGCTGTACGCGGGCGTACCCGATCTGGACCGGTTCTTCCGGCCCGAGTCCGTCGCCGTGATCGGCGCCTCGGACGCGGAGGGGCGGCCGAACACCGGTGTCACCCGGCAGTTGGTGGCCTGGGCGGAGCGGGTCGGGGCGCGGCTGCACCCCGTGCATCCCACGCGTACGTCCGTCTTCGGGCTGCCCTGCGTCCCGTCCGTCGCCGATCTGCCCGAACAGGTCGATCTCGCCGTCCTGTTGGTCGCCGAGCCGCTGCCCGTGATCGAGGAACTCGCCGAGGCCAAGGTGAAGTTCGCGGTCGTCTTCGCCTCCGGGTTCGCGGAGACCGGCGCGGAGGGGGCGGCGGCGCAGGCCCGACTCGCGGCCGCCGTACGGCGGTCTGGGATGCGGCTGCTGGGGCCGAACACCAACCTCAACGCCTTCGAGCAGTTCCGGGACGACCTCGACGGTCCCGCGATCGCGCTGATCACCCAGTCCGGGCACCAGGGGCGGCCCGTCTTCGCGCTCCAGGAGCTCGGCATCCGCCTCTCGCACTGGGCGCCGACCGGCAACGAGGCCGATCTGGAGACCGCCGACTTCCTCTCCTACTTCGCGGAGCGGCCCGAGGTCGGCGCCATCGCCTGTTATGTGGAGGGGCTGAAGGACGGGCGTTCCTTCCTGCTCGCCGCCGACCGGGCGGCCCGGCGCGGGGTCCCGGTCGTCGCCGTCAAGGTCGGCCGCACCGAGACCGGCGCCCGCACGGCCGCCTCCCACACCGGCAAACTGACCGGCGCGGACACGGTGGTGGACGCGGCGATGCGGCAGTTCGGGGTGATCCGGGTCGACGGACTCGACGAACTCCAGGACACCGCAGCCCTGTTGGCCCGCGCCCGTCCACCCCAGGCTGACGGCGTGGTCGTCTACTCCATCTCCGGCGGCACGGGCGCCCACTTCGCCGACCTGGCGACCGGGGCGGGGCTGTCCCTGCCGGTGCTGTCCGAGGCCAAGCAGGCCGAACTGCACCAGTGGATACCGGAGTTCCTGAGCGTGGCCAACCCCGTCGACAACGGCGGCCACCCGGTCGGCGACCATCGCGGCCGCAAAATCATCGACGCGATCCTCGACGACCCGGCGGTCGGGGTTCTGATCTGTCCGATCACCGGCCCGTTCCCGCCGCTCAGCGACCGGCTCGTACGGGACCTGGTGGACGCGGCCGAGCAGACCGACAAGCTGGTCTGCGTGGTCTGGGGCTCCCCCGTCGGCACCGAACCGGCCTACCGCGAGGTGCTGTTGGGCTCCTCCCGGGTCGCCACCTTCCGCACGGTCGGCAACTGCGTCACCGCCGTCCGCGCCTACCTCGACCACCACCGCTTCACCGCCCGCTACCGCTCCCCCTTCGACGAGGCCCCCCGCTCCCACTCCCCCTCCTTCCGCAAGGCCCAGGCCCTGATGCGCCCGGGCCAGCAGCTGAGCGAGCACGCGGCCAAGCAACTGCTGCGCGCCTACGGCATCCGCGTGCCGCGCGAGCAACTCGTGACCAGCGCGGCGGCGGCCGTCCGTGCGGCCGGCCTGGTCGGCTACCCGGTGGTGATGAAGGCCTCCGGCGCGCAGATCGCCCACAAGACCGAGCTGGGCCTGGTGAAGATCGGCCTCACCTCGGCCAGCCAAGTACGGGACGCCTACCGCGAGTTGACCGACATCGCCCGCTACGAAGGCGTCTCGCTGGACGGCGTCCTGGTCTGCCAGATGGTCGAGCGGGGCGTCGAGATGTTCGTCGGCGTCACGCACGACGAGCTGTTCGGACCGACGGTCACGGCCGGGCTCGGCGGGGTACTGGTCGAGGTCCTGCACGACGCGGCCGTACGCGTGCCGCCCTTCGGTGAGGAGCAGACCCGGGACATGCTCGCGGAGCTGCGCGGACGGGCCCTGCTCGACGGGGTGCGGGGGCGGCCGCCGGCCGACCTCGACGCGCTCGTCGAGGTGATCCTGCGGGTGCAGCGCATGGCACTCGAACTCGGCGACGATCTCGCGGAGTTGGACATCAACCCGCTGATGGTGCTGCCCCGGGGACAGGGCGCGGTGGCGCTGGACGCGCTGGCGGTGTGCCGATGACCCGGCCGACGAATCAGCCGACGACCGAGCCGCCGCCCGACCTCGTCCACACGGTCGCGGACCACGTCACGTACCTCACCCTCAACCGCCCCGAGGCCCTGAACGCCCTCACCCCGGACCAACGGGACCGGCTGATCGGCCTGTTGGCGGAGGCGTCGGCCGACCCGTCCGTACGGGCGGTGGTCCTCACCGGCACCGGGCGGGGCTTCTGCGCGGGCGCGGACCTGCGGGCAGGCGGGGCGACGACCGGCGAACGGGTGGCGGGAGACGTGGCCCGTACGATCCGCCTCGGCGCCCAACGCCTGATCGCGGCCGTCCTGGACTGCGAGAAGCCGGTGATCGCGGCGGTCAACGGCACGGCGGCGGGCCTGGGCGCGCATCTCGCCCTCGCCTGCGACCTCGTACTGGCCGCGGAGTCGGCAAGGTTCATAGAGGTGTTCGTGCGCCGGGGCCTGGTTCCCGACGGCGGCGGCGCGTACCTGCTGCCGAGGCTGGTGGGGGTGCAGCGGGCGAAGGAACTGATGTTCTTCGGCGACGCACTGAGCGCGCCGGACGCGGAACGCCTGGGACTGGTCAACCGGGTGGTCCCAGACGAGGAGTTGGCGAAGACGGCGCACGAGTGGGCAACCCGTCTCGCCACCGGCCCCACCCGCGCCCTCGCCCTCACCAAACAGCTGGTCAACGCCTCCCTGGACTCCGATCGGGCCACGGCGTTCGCCGCGGAGGCGGCGGCGCAGGAGATCAACATGACGACGGAGGACGCGCGGGAAGGGGTACGGAGCTTCGTGGAGCGCAGGACTCCGGACTACAAGGGCCGCTAGCCCTTTCGCACTGACGAACCGTCAGCTCTAATGGGAACGGTGATGGACTCGTGATGGGACACGCAGGGGCGGCGGCCGCAGCCGTCCGCTACCTCAGGTCGGCCGGGACCCCGGCCGGCGTGGAGGCGCTGCCACGACCGGAGTTGCGGTGCGTCGGCGAGGACGAGCGCGCGCCGCTGGACGCGACCGAATTCCGCCGCGTCCTCGGCCACTTCGCGACGGGCGTCACGGTCATCACCGCAACCGCGACCGCCGCCGCCTCCGCGACCAACACCAACACCGAGACCGGCCCGGCGGGCTTCGCCTGCCAGTCCTTCTCCTCCCTCTCCCTCGACCCGCCCCTGATCGCCTTCATGGTCGGCCGTACGTCCACCACCTGGCCCCGCATCGCCCGCGCCGGCGCCTTCTGCGTCAACGTACTGGCCGCCGACCAGGGCGAGTTGTGCCGCGGCTTCGCGGTACGCGGCGCGGACAAGTTCGCGGGCGTGGCGTACGACACGTCCCCGATCTCCGGCTCACCCCGCCTGACGGGCACCGTCGCGTGGATCGACTGCACGATCCACGCGGTGCACACCGGGGGCGACCACCTGATCGTGGTGGGGCGGGTGGAGGCGCTGGGGACGGGCAGGGACACCGACGTCGAGCCGCTGTTGTTCCACAAGGGGCGCTTCCTCTGAGAGGCCGGCCCTAGGCGACGGCCACCGCCACCCTCACCGGCCTCCGTCGAATCACCAACGCCATCAGCGCCGCCACCGCGCACAGCGCTCCGGAGGCGTACCAGACCATGTCGTAGGAGCCGAAGGCGTCGCGGGCGACTCCGCCGAGGAAGGCGACCAGGGCGGCGCCGACCTGGTGGGAGGCGAGGACCCAGCCGAAGACGATCGCGCTGTCCTCGCCGTACTGCTCGCGGCACAGGGCGACGGTGGGCGGGACGGTGGCGACCCAGTCGAGGCCGTAGAAGACGATGAAGAAGAGCATCGGCGGGTGGACCGAGGGGGCCAGGAGCATGGGGAGGAAGAGGAGCGAGATGCCGCGCAGGGCGTAGTAGACGGCGAGCAGGCGGCGCGGCTCGAAGCGGTCGGTGAACCAGCCGGAGGCGATCGTGCCGACCACGTCGAAGACGCCGATCACCGCGAGCAGCGAGGCCGCCGCCGTGACGGGCATGCCGTGGTCGTGGGCGGCCGGCACGAAGTGGGTCTGGATCAGGCCGTTGGTGGAGGCGCCGCAGATCGCGAAGGTGCCGGCGAGCAGCCAGAAGGTACCGGTGCGGGACGCCGAGAACAGGACGTTGATCGTGCGCCGGGCCGCGCCCTGCACCGGCGCCGGCTTCGGCACGAACTCCGTTGCGCCGTACGGCTTCTGGCCCACGTCGGCCGGGTGGTCGCGCAGCAGCAGCCAGACGAAGGGGACGACCGCGAGGGCGGCGAGGGCGACCGTCACCGCCGCCGGGCGCCAGCTGTGCTTCTCCACGATCCACGACAGCACCGGCAGGAAGATCAGTTGGCCGGAGGCGGACGCGGCGGTGAGGATGCCGGTGACCAGGCCCCGGCGTTCGGTGAACCAGCGGTTGGTGACCGTGGCCGCGAAGGCGAGCGCCATCGAGCCCGAGCCGAGTCCCACCAACAGGCCCCAGCACAGCATGAGTTGCCAGGCCGCCGTCATCCACACGGTCAGCCCGGCGCCGAGCGCGATCACGCTCAGGGCCACGGCGACGACCCGGCGGATGCCGAAGCGGTCCATCAGCGCCGCGGCGAACGGCGCGGTGAGTCCGTACAGCGCGAGGTTCACGGAGACCGCCGCGCCGATCGTGCCGCGCGACCAGCCGAACTCCTGGTGCAGCGGGTCGATGAGCAGGCCGGGGAGCGAACGGAACGCGGCGGCACCGATGATCGTCACGAAGGTGACGGCCGCCACGAACCATGCACGATGGATGCGGTTGCGCTTCTTGATCGGCTTGCCCGGTCGGGTGTCCTCTGCGGCGGCGCCCGCCTCGGTTGTCTGGGTCACGACATACAGCTTCCGGCCTCCGCCCGCTCCGGACGACTGGCCCGAGGGACAGCATTCGCTAGGATCGGGCCATGAGCCAGCAGCCGGAGAACCACCGGGACCCGGGGACCCAACCCGAACCGGAGTATCGCCAGGAAGCGGACTTCCGCCCGCACCGCGTCGTCGTGCTCGCCCTCGACGGCCTGCTCCCCTTCGAGCTGGGCATCCCGCACCGCATCTTCGGCCGCCCCCGGGACGCCGAGGGGCGACTGCTGTACGAGGTCGTCACCTGCTCGATCCGGCCGCCGGGCCCGGTCGACACCGACGCCGACTTCGCCATCCACGTCCCGAACGGACCGGAGGCCCTGGCCACCGCGGACACGGTGATCGTCCCGGCGTCGTACGAGCTCGGCCCGGTCTTCGAGGAGGGCGTCCTCACCCCGGAGCTGGCCGCCGCCCTCGCCCACATCCGCCCCGGCACCCGCCTCGCCTCGATCTGCACGGGTGTGTACGTCCTCGCCGCCGCCGGCCGCCTCGACGGCCGCCCCGCGACCACGCACTGGGCCGACGCCGACCGCTTCCAGCGCCTCTTCCCGCAGATCGAGGTCGACGCGGACGTGCTGTTCATCGACGACGGCGACGTGCTGACCTCGGCGGGCGTCGCGGCCGGCATCGACCTGTGCCTGCACATGGTCCGCCGGGACTTCGGCACGGCGGTCGCCAACGACGTGGCCCGCCGCACCGTCGTACCGCCGCATCGCGACGGCGGTCAGGCGCAGTACATCCACCGCCCGGTCCCCGACCCGCAGTTGGCGACCACGACGGCCGCCCGGGCCTGGGCGCTGGGCCGGCTGCACGAGCCGATCCAACTGCGCGACATGGCGGACCAGGAGGCGATGTCGGTACGCACCTTCACCCGCCGCTTCCGCGAGGAGGTCGGCGTCAGCCCCGGCCAGTGGCTCACCCAGCAGCGCGTCGAACGCGCCCGTCACCTGCTGGAATCCAGCGACCTGTCCATCGACCAGGTCGCCACGGACGCGGGCTTCGGCACGGCCCAGTCCATGCGACAGCACCTCCAGGCGGCACTCGGCGTCACACCGACGACGTACCGCCGGACATTCCGCACCGGCACGGGCACGGGCAGCCAGGGCAGCGGGTCCGAGAGTTACGGCGATGTCGGCGCCGCACCCTGAACGAACCCGCGCCCCAACGGACCCGTGCCCCGGCCGCCGTCCCCCTGCGTCAGCCCGCGACGATCCCCTCGCCGCCCACGGCACCCGGCACCACGACCGACCCGATCGCGGTGAGCGACCCGTTCCCGTTCACCCGGAACTCGTCCACGATGCCCTTGGCGCCGGTCTGGACGTAGAGGTACCGGCCGTCCGAGGAAGCCGCCGCGTCCACCGTGCCGGCGTCGGTGGCCGTGTTGCCCAGCGCGGTCAACTTGCCCTGGGGGCCCACCCGGTAGCCGGACAGCGTGCCGCTGGCCGCGTTGGACGCGTACACGTAGCCTCCGGCGGTGACCGCCCAGCAGGTGGCGGTCTGGCCCGTCGGCACCGTTCCCTTCGCCGTCAACTTCCCGTCCCGGCCGACGACGAAGGTGCCGACCGAGTTCGTCCCGGCCTCCGTCACATGGATCCGCCCGGCGGAGTCGAAGTCGAAGCCGAACGGCACGGCCCCCGGCAGCGAGGTCACCACGGGCTTCGCGGACGGCCCACCATGACTGCCGCGCCCGCCGACCGGGAAGACGTCGATGCTCTGCCCCGAGGCCTTGGTGGTGACCACGAGCTTGGAACCGTCGGGCGTGAAGGAGATCTGCCCGACGGCCGAGGCAGCCGCGTCCAGTCCGAGCTCACGGTGCCAGGAGGGCACCTTGACCAGCCGCTCGCCGGTCCGCACGAAGCCCTGCACGGAACCGCCGCCGAGCGCGTTGGCGACATAGACCTGGTTGCCGTGGAAGGTGACGCTGACCGGGAACTTCCCACCGCTGGAGATCTCCTGGACCCGCCGCAGATGGGTGCCGTGCACGGCGAAGACGGTCACGGTGTCGCTGCCCGCGTTGACGGCGTAGAGCAACTGGTGGCGCCGGTCGTAGGCGAGCGACCCCTGCGAGGCCAGGTGGTCCACGACGGTACCGGCCAGCACACCGCCCTTGCCCCCGGTGCGGAAGACGCCCTTCTGGTCGAGGGTGCCGTCGGCGGCGCGCTCGTAGGCGACGACGGTGTTCGCGGTCGTGTCGTCGGTCTGCACGAACACGGTGGAACCTCCGGCGGCACTGGCGGCACTGGCGGAGGGAGCGGCGAAGAGAGCGGCGGCGGCGATGGCGACAGCGCCCACACCTGTCGTGCGGACGATGCGGGCAGCACGAGCCTTGGCGAGAGTCATGAGTGAGTACTCCTCGGTGCGAAATGCGAAAGCAGAAGCCGGCACGCTCATCGCCGGACGACTGCAACGCTAGGCCGCACCCAAGGAATATAAGGGGGCAAATAACCCACGAAGGGCCCGACGTCCGGGCTTCGTAAGAATCACCGCCAACTCCGCGCCGCCGCACACCACTTCGCTAAAACGTGAGCACCCCCCGAGCCACCCGCCCCGCCTCCGCATCGGCCCGCGCCTTCTCGAAGTCCTCGACCGGATACGTCTCCGTCACCAGTTCGTCCAGCAGCAACCGCCCGGCCCGGTACAGCTCGGCGTACAGCGCGATGTCCCGCTGCGGCCGCGAAGACCCGTACCGGCAGCCGAGGATGGACTTGTCCAGGTACATCGACGAGACGAGGAAGGACGCCTCGGCGCTCGCCGGTGGCACCCCCAGCAGCACCGCCTGCCCGTGCCGGTCCAGCAGGTCGATCGCCTGGCGGATCAGCTCCACCCGCCCGACGCACTCGAAGGCATGGTCGGCCCCGGTCGGCAGCAGATCCTTCACACCCTCCGTGGACGTCAGGAAGTCCGTCGCCCCGAACTGCCGTGCCACCGCCTCCTTCGCCGGGTTCGCGTCCACCGCCACGATCCGCAACGCCCCCGCGATCCGGGCGCCTTGGATGACATTGAGCCCGATCCCACCGGTCCCGATGACGAGCACCGACTCGCCCCGGTCCACCTTGGCCCGATTGAGCACGGCCCCCACGCCGGTCAGCACCCCGCACCCGATCAACGCGGCGGACGGCAGCGGAATGTCCTTGGGGATACGGACCACCTGTACGGCCTTCACCACGGTCCGTTCCGCGAAGGCCGAGTTGGACGCGAACTGGTACACCGACCGCCCGCCCTGCGTGAACGGCTTCCCCGGCCGCCCGATCGCCTGCCGGCACATGGTCGGCCGCCCCCGGTCGCACTCGGCGCAGGTACCGCAGTTGGCCAGCGTCGACAGGGACACATGATCGCCGGGCGCCACATGCGTGACCCCGGCCCCCACGGCCTCGACCACTCCGGCCCCTTCATGCCCAAGCACCACGGGCACCGGAAAGGGGATGGTCCCGTCCACCACGGACAGATCGCTGTGGCACAACCCCGCCGCCGAGATCGCGACCAGCACCTCGCCGGGCCCCGGATCCCGTACGGCGAGGTCGTCCACGACCTCCACCTGCTTGCCGTCGAACACCACACCGCGCATCACACGACCCCCTTGGGCTCTCTCGGCAGACCGAGCACCCGCTCGGCGATGATGGTGCGCTGAATCTGATCCGAGCCGCCGTAGATCGTGTCGGCCCGCGAGAAGAGGAACTGCCGCTGCGAGACGTCGAGTTCGTACGGCACCGCCGCCGACCAGTCCCCCGGTCCGACCGTCGCCCCGGCCCCCCGTACGAGCATCGCGACCTCCCCCAGCCGCTGATGCCACCCCGCCCACAACAGCTTGGCCACGCTGGGCGCCCCGGCGTCCCCCGAACTCCCCAGCGTCCGCAGGGCGTTCCACCGCATCACCCGCAACTCACCCCACAGCCGCAGCAACCGCTCCCGCACGACGGCATCCCGCACCGCCCCACTAGCCACGGCCTCCCGCACCACCCGCCCCAACTCCTCGGCAAATCCGACCTGTTGGGCGAGCGTGGAAACCCCCCGCTCGAACCCGAGCAGACTCATGGCGACTTTCCACCCACCCCCCTCACCCCCCACAACATGCTCGGCCCGAGCCACCGCCCCATCAAAAAACACCTCATTGAACTCACTCGTCCCGGTCATCTGCCGAATGGGCCGCACCTCGATCCGCCCCGGCTGATCCATGGGCACGAGCAGAAAAGTCAGCCCGTGATGCCGCGTGGACCCCACCTCAGTCCGCGCCAGCACAAAACACCAGTCGGCTTCATGCGCGAGCGAGGTCCAGATCTTCTGCCCGGTGACGCGAAATCCCCCACTCCCGTCCCGCTCCCCCCGAGTCCGCACCCCGGCCAGATCCGACCCGGCCCCCGGCTCGCTGTACCCCTGACACCACAACTCGTCCCCGGCCGCCACGGCCGGCAAAAACCGCCCCTTCTGCTCCTCACTGCCATGAGCAAGCAGAGTCGGCCCCAACAAATTCTCCCCAATATGCCCAGACCGAGGCGCGGCCCCCGACCGCGCATACTCCTCAGCCCAAGCAACCTGCTGAGTCAGACTGGCAACCCGATTCCCATACCCGGACTCAGACCAACCGAGCCCAATCCACCCGGCCTTACCGAGTTCCCGTTCCCAGTCTCGACGCTCCTGCCCGACATCGACATGCTCAGCAAGCCAAGCCCGGGCCTCAACCCGAAACGCCTCATCCTCACCACTGAACCCGAACTCCACGAGGTTCTCCTCAAGACGCCGGTTGCCTATGCCTACTTAGGGGCGCGGGGAACTGCGCGACCAGCCACACTCCACCCGCACCCGCAAAACCCACAACACCCCCCGAGCTATCAGGCGTTAGGCCGAGCCCCATCCCGCGCAGCCCTCTCCATCTCCTCCAACCGCAAAAGCATCGGCATCGGATCCACCCCCACAGACCCAGGCAGAAACTCCGCAATCTTTTCCGGCGTCCACCCGCCGGAGGCATACGCAGCGCGAAGCTCCCGCGGCTGCGCCCACACCGCAATCTTCGCCCCCGCCACCGTATAAACCTGCCCGGTCACACCTTCAGCCCGCTCCGACAGCAGATAAACAACAAGCGCGGCCACATCCTCCGGCTCCCCCATCTCCGCCAATTCCATAGGAACGTTGGCAGACATCCGCGTACGCGCGACAGGGGCCACCGCATTGGCCCGCACCCCATACTTGTGCAGCCCAAGCGCAGCGCTCCGCACCAGCGAAATGATCCCGCCCTTCGCCGCGCTGTAATTCGCCTGCGAAACGGACCCCTGATGATTCCCGCTGGTGAACCCGATCAGCACCCCCGCCCGCTGCTGCCGCATCACCGCGGAAGCCGCCCGGAAAACAGTGAACGTGCCCTTCAGATGCGTGGCGATCACCGGATCCCACTCCTCCTCGGACATGTTGAAGAGCATCCGCTCCCGCAGAATCCCGGCGACGCACACGACCCCGTCGATCCGCCCGTACGACGCCAGCGCGACGTCCACGACCCGCTGCCCGCCCGCCATCGTGGAGATGTCGTCGGCGACCGCGACGGCCTCGCCGCCCGCCGCCTCGATCTCCTTCACCACCGCCGAGGCGATCTCGCTCGCGGGGGACGCGCCGTCCACGGAGACGCCGTAGTCGTTGACGACGACCTTCGCGCCCTCGGCCGCCGCGGCCAGCGCGACCGCCCGCCCGATGCCCCGTCCGGCGCCGGTCACGGCGACGACCTTGCCTGCCAAGAAGTTCCCCACGCCGGCCCCTTCCCGCGGTTTCTGACGGACCGTTAGATTTTATGTCGCGTCGGACGCACGGACACAAGCCCCGGGAGGAACCGGATGTCACTGCCGGCCGAGTTCCACGACATAGCCAAGCGCGTGAACAACTGGGGCCGTTGGGGCCAGGACGACGAGATCGGCACCCTCAACCTGATCACCGACGAGGTCGTACGGGAGGCCGCCGCAACGGTCCGCACCGGCCGCCGCGTCCCCCTCGCCCTCCCCCTCAAGCAGGACGGCATACAGACCGGCATGATCCCGGGCCGGGTCAACCCGCTGCACGCGATGGTGCAGATCAACCAGGAACTGTTCGGCCCCGGCACGATCGCGTGCAGCGACGACGCCGTGACGATGGGCCTGCAGGCGGGCACCCACTGGGACGCGCTGACCCACGCCTCGCACTCGGGCCGGCTCTACAACGGCCGCCCCGCCGCCACCATCACCCCGCACGGCGGCGCCGAGTTCAGCGGCATCGACAAGGCGCGGCACATCGTCTCGCGGGGCGTGCTCCTCGACGTGGCCCGCGCACGCGGGGTGCGCCGACTGGAGGGCGGGCACGCGGTCACGCCGGAGGATCTGGAGGCCGCCGAGGAACTCGCCGGCACCCGCGTGCGCGCCGGCGACATCGTCCTCGTACGCACCGGGCAGGTGCAGGTCTATCTCGCCGGGAACAAGGAGGCGTACGGCTATCCCTCGCCCGGTCTGTCGGTCCGTACGCCGGAGTGGTTCCATGCGCGGGATGTCGCCGCCGTCGCCAATGACACGCTGACGTTCGAGATCTTTCCGCCCGAGATCGAGGACCTGTGGCTGCCCGTGCACGCGCTGGACCTGGTGGAGATGGGCATGTTGCAGGGCCAGAACTGGAATCTCGAAGAGTTGTCCACAGCCTGTGGAGAAGCGGGCCGGTACGCGTTCCTGCTGTCCGCGATGCCGGAGCCCTTCGTCGGCGCGACGGGCACTCCGGTGGCACCGGTCGCCATCCTGTGAACGACTCCGAAGAGCCGCGAAAGGACCACGGGAGAACCGCCGAAGAACCACGGGAGAGCCATCGGCCGGCGGCGCGTCTTCCCCCCACCCCTCGATCGCGCCGCCGGCCCGACTCCGGCGCTCCCGCCCGACGCCGCACCACGACCCACACTCGCCGAGGGCTCCCCGTCACGAAACCCTCGCCGTCCCCTCGCGGCGAATCGCTGACCACCAGCGTGATCAGACGGTCACGACGCGTCAACAGCCCTTAGGGGATATGTCACTTACGCCCTCTTTGCCGTGGGCGCGCACAGAAGCACGTCCCGGCGCATCGCCTCACCCCGGGGGATCACACGACGTCGAAAGCCAGCACCTCGTACGTCGACACGCCACCGCCGTACGCCGTCGCGGTCTCCCGGGGCTCGGTACATCGGTCGAGCTCGCACCAGATGCGCTTGCCACCGCCCTCGGGGCTCCAGCCCCAGCGGTCGGCGAGTCCGTCGACGAGGGCCAGGCCCCGGCCGCCGGTCGCGTCGCCGTCCACGCAGCGGGGCACCGGGGCCCGGTCGCTGGCGTCGGCCACCTCCAGGCGGACGGTGGCCGAGTCGGCCGCGGCCAGGGGCAGCGACAGCCGCAGGACGGCCGGACAGCCGGTGTGCACCACGGCGTTGGTGACCAGCTCGGAGACGAGCAGGATCAACGTCTCGGCGAGCGACTCGTCGGCCGCTATGCCGGACCCCGCCAGGCGGGAACGTGCCCAGCGCCGGGCGCGCCCCACCTCGGCGGGGTCGGGCCGGATCTCCAGCTGCACTTGAAGCACCTGCACCGCTCACACCATCCGAACCGGCGGACACATGACCCCACGCCACGCACGCGCCGCGACGAGGGCCACGATCGTAGCCATTTTCTGCATGGCCAGAACAATGGCCAGAACAGTGGCCAGAGCAAGGGTCACGGAACGTGAATCCCTTGCGAGACAGCATGGTTGACGTTCCGTCACCCCAACAAGCGCTTCGGGCATATTCCAGCGCGAAGGAGTACCCGTGCGGCATACTGTGCGACGCTCGCCATGGGAAGTCGAACAGGCGGGGGTGTCGGCCTCTCCCGCCTCGCGAGCAGCGGCGCGCACCGCCTGGTCCGGAGTCGCCCCAGAGGCAACACCGGCATGGCTCATGCTCGGAACCACTCGCATCTCACACAAGGTACCGGAGCTGACACCCGACTCCGGGCCGTGACGAGTCACACATAGGACACAACCCGATATCAACGCTCTGTGATTCGATCCGTGATCCTCGGGTGCCACGATCCGCGACAGGAATGGGAGCGGTCCCGCGGACTTCGCGGGCCGGCACCCCTCAGGCCACCAGCTCCGCCGCGAGCAACTCCTCGCTCTCGCTTCCCCCGCCACCACGCTGGGCCCGCACCCACGCCCGCTTCAGATGCAGGTGCACCTCCGACTCCCAGGTGAAGCCCATACCGCCGTGCACCTGAAGGCAGTCTCGGCCGCCCTGCACGGCGGCCTCGTCGGCGAGCAGCCGGGCCGCGGCGATGTCGCCCCGGTCGGCGGTCACCGCCGCCGCGTAGACCGCCGCCCGGGCCACCTCGGCCCGCACCAGCAGCCCCGCGCACAGATGCTTGACGGCCTGGAACGCACCGATGGGCTGCCCGAACTGCTCCCGGGTCCGGGCGTGTTGCACCGCCAGCTCACACACACGCGTGGCGGTACCGAGCTGCTCGGCGGCGGTGAGCAGCACGGCGACGGGATCGGTACGCGCCGGAGCCGGCACCCGATGCAACGGCGTCAACGGATCCACCGACCGCAACGCCACGGCCCCCTCGGCCCCCGCCCGCACGACATCGGCCTCGTCGAGCCACTCCACGAGCCGCCCATCAGCAGCGGCGACCACGGTCTCTCCGGTGGCGGCCCCAGGCACCACCCCGGCAGCAAGATGCGTGGCGATCAACGGCCCAGGCACCAGCGCCGACCCGACCTCTTCGAACGCCAACACGGCTTCGGGCAGCCCGAGTCCGGCACCACCGTCAGCTTCGGCCAACCGCAGAGAGAACAACCCAAGGTCACCGAGGGCGCGCCAGAAACCCCGGTCCAGTCGAGGAGCTTCTAGGGGCGCGGGGCTGTGTACATCAGCGGCTCCGCCGCGGGGCGCGACCAGCCCCCACACACCCGCAGACGACGAACGACCGACCACATCCCGCACAGCAGCCTGCAATGCCCGCTGCTCAACGGTCAGTTGAAACCGCACCACTCACCTCCCCTTCGGCAACCCAAGAATCCGCTCAGCCACGATGCTCCGCTGAATCTGCGAGGTCCCGGCCGCGATCGTGTACGACAACGACGACAACCGATCCAGCACCCAACCCCGCTCCAGATCCAGCGACTCCACCCCCAAAACCTCCGCCGCCACGTCGTACAACTCCTGACGCGCATGCGAGTACCGCAACTTGAAGACCGACCCCCCGACCCCCGGCACTCCCCCACTCGCCTCCGACTCACTGACATTCCACTGCGTCAACCTCCACAACGCCCGGAACTCGGCGTTCAACCGCCCCAGTTGCCGCCGAAGTACGGGATCATCCCAACGCCCATTCCGCCGCGCCTCGCGAGCCAACTCCCCCAACACCCGCCGACAGGCAACGACCTCACCCACAAAAGCCGTCCCGCGCTCGAACGACAGCGTCACCATCGTCACGCGCCACCCGTCGTTCTCGTCCCCCACCCGGTTGCCGACAGGCACCCGCACCTCGTCGAGGAACACCTCGGCGAACTCGGCAGACCCGGCAAGCGTCCGCAACGGCCGTACCGTGATCCCCGCCGCGTCCATCGGCATCGCAAGCCAGCTGATCCCCCGATGCTTCGGCGCCTCCGCATCCGTCCGCACCAACAGCTCGCACCAGTCGGCGACTTCGGCGTGCGAGGTCCAGATCTTGGAGCCGGTCACCACGTACTCGTCGCCGTCCCGCACCGCACGCGTACGCAGGGACGCGAGGTCGGAGCCGGCGCCCGGTTCGCTGAAGCCCTGGCACCAGACCTCCTCGCCGCGCAGCACCGGCGGCAGCCAGCGCTCCCGCTGCTCGGGCGTCCCCTCCGCGGCGATGGTCGGCCCGGCGTGCAGCAGGCCGACGAAGTTGGCGCCCACGTAGGGCGCGCCCGCCTGCTCGGTCTCCTCCAGGAAGATCAGCCGGGTGGTAGGGGACGCGTCCCAGTGGACGTCCGCGTACCCGGCGTCGTACAACATCCGCTGCCAGCCGAGGTCGTAGGCGCGGCGGCCGGGCCAGTCGTCCGGGGACGGCTTCGGGCCGAGCGTCGGCAGGACCTTCGCCAGCCACTCCCGCAGCCGGGCCCGGAAGTCCTCCTCCTCGGGCGTGTACGAGAGGTCCATCAGCGGTCGAGGTCCAGGCCCAGCATGCGGATCGCGTTCCCCCGCATCAGCTTGTAGACCGTCTCGTCGTCGAGGCCCTTGACGTGGTCGAGGGCGACCTCCTTGGTGTGCGGGAAGGTCGAGTCGACGTGCGGGTAGTCGGTCTCGAAGGTCGCGTTGTCCCGCCCCACCACGTCCAGCGAAGCGACCCCGTGCTTGTCGCGGAAGAAGCAGCAGAACATCTGCCGGTAGTAGTACGTCGACGGCGGATCGGGGACGATGTCCCGCACCCCGCCCCACGCGCGGTGTTCCTCCCACACGTCGTCGGCGCGCTCCAGGGCGTACGGGATCCAGCCCATCTGCCCTTCGCTGTAGGCGAGTTTGAGGGTCGGGAATTTCACCAGGACCCCGCTGAAGAGGAAGTCCATCATCGAGGCCATCGCGTTGTTGAAGGAGAGCGAGGCCTGTACGGCGGGAGGCGCGTCCGGCGAGGCTGCGGGCATCTGGGAGCTGCTGCCGATGTGCATGTTGACGACCGTCCCCGTCTCCTGGCAGACCGCGAAGAACGGGTCCCAGTAGCCGGAGTGGATGGACGGCAGCCCGAGGTAGGTGGGGATCTCGGAGAAGGTGACCGCACGGACCCCGCGGGCCGCGTTGCGGCGGATCTCCTCGACCGCCAACTCCACGTCCCACAACGGGATCAGACAGAGCGGGATGAGCCGGCCGCCGCTGTCGCCGCACCACTCCTCGACCATCCAGTCGTTGTAGGCGCGCACGCAGGCGAGCGCGACCTCCTTGTCGTGCGCCTCGGCGAAGGTCTGGCCGCAGAAGCGGGGGAAGGTCGGGAAGCAGAGGGAGCCCTCGACGTGGTTGAGGTCCATGTCCGCGAGCCGCGCCTTGGGGTCCCAGCAGCCGCGCCGCATCTCCTCGCGGGTGATGCCTTCCAGGGTCATCTCGTCCCGGTCGAACCCGACGGCGGCGATGTTGCGCTTGTACGGGAACTTGAGGTCCTCGTAGATCCACCAGTCGGTGGGCGGTCCGTCCGGGTCCATCGTGATCTGGTACTTGCCCGCCACGTAGGCGAGTTCGCCGATGCCCGCGGTGAGCGGCTGGGGGCCGCGGTCCCGGTACTTCTGCGGCAGCCAGGTCTCGAAGAGGTGCGCGGGTTCGATCACGTGATCGTCGACGCTGATGATGCGGGGCAGTTCGGTGGTCATGGGTTCCCCTCCGCCGGGACGGTACTTATCTGATGACCCGTCAGATAGCATGTCACCTGACGAGTCGTCAGCCAAGGAGGGGGACCATGAACGAGACGCCACACGCCCTGAGTTCCTCCCGCACCCTGTGGGAACTGGTCTCCCGCCGCGCCGACTTGACCCCCGACCGCCCGGTCTTCCTCCAGGACGACCGCGCCCTGACCTTCGGCGAGTTGCGCGACCGTTCCGAGCGGGTGGCGGCCGGGCTGTACGACATGGGCGTACGCCCCGGCACGGTGGTCGCCTGGCAGCTGCCGACCCGGATCGAGACGGCCCTGCTCTCCTTCGCGCTGGCCCGCCTGGGAGCCGTGCAGACGCCGATCATCCCGTTCTACCGGGACCGCGAAGTCGCCTTCGCGCTACGGGAGTCGAAGGCGGAGTTCTTCGCCGTGCCGGGCACCTGGCGCGGCTACGACCACACCGCGCTGGCACGGCGACTCGGCGCCAAGGGGATCTTCGAGGCGTACGACGATGCCCAACTCCCGGACGGCGAGCCGGACGTGCTCCCCCCGCCGCCCGCCGACGGCACCACCGTGCGCTGGATCTACTGGACCTCCGGCACCACCTCCGATCCCAAAGGCGTGCTGCACACGGACCGTTCACTGATCGCGGGCGGCTCGTGCCTCGCGCACGCGCTGCGCCTGACGACGGACGACGTGGGCTCGATGGCCTTCCCCTTCGCGCACATCGCGGGGCCCGACTACACGGTGATGCTGCTGCTGTACGGCTTCCCGGCCGTCATGTTCGAGCAGTTCGCGCTGCCGGACGCGCTGGAGGGCTACCGCAAGCACGGGGTGACGGTGGCCGGCGGGTCGACGGCCTTCTACTCCATGTTCCTCGCCGAGCAGCGCAAACAGCCGGAGACGAAGGTCATCCCTTCGCTACGGCTGCTCGCGGGCGGTGGCGCTCCCAAGCCGCCGGAGGTCTACCACTCCGTCGTACGGGAGATGGGCGTCCAACTCACCCACGGATACGGCATGACCGAGGTTCCGATGATCACCATGGGCGACCCGGAGGACACGACCGAGAACCTCGCCACGACCGAGGGACGGCCGCCGGAGGGGATGGAGATACGGATCGCCGAGGGCGGGGAGGTGCGGCTGCGCGGGGAGGCGGTGTGCCAGGGGTACTTGGACCCGGCGCAGACCGCGGAGGCCTTCGACGCGGACGGGTTTCTCCGCACCGGGGACCTGGGGACCGTGACCGACAGCGGGCATCTGATCCTCACCGGGCGGCTCAAGGACGTGATCATCCGCAAGGGCGAGAACATCTCCGCGAAGGAGATCGAGGATCTGCTGGCCGCGCATCCGGACGTCGGGGACGTGGCCGTCGTAGGGCTGCCGGACGCCGAGCGCGGGGAGCGGGTCTGCGCGGTGGTCGAACAGCCGCCGGGGGCAGGTGAGTTGACCTTGTCCGCTGTGACGGCCTATCTGCGCGCGGAAGGGTTGTCCGTGCACAAGCTGCCGGAGCAGCTGGAGATCGTGGACGCCCTTCCGCGCAACGAGACCCTGCGCAAGGTCCTCAAGTACAAGCTCCGAGAACGCTATTCGGGGACCGTGAAGTAGCGGGCGAAGGCGGGCACGATCTCGGCCTCGCCGATCTTGCCGTCGCCGTCGGTGTCGAGGCTGGCGGCGGCGACCTGGGCGATGTCCTCGCTCGCCCCGAGGACCCGAAGTACGCGCGCGGTGTCGTCGACCGTGACCGCGCCGTCGCCGTCCGTGTCGGCGACCGCGAGGGCCGCGTGCAGGAAGGGGCGGGCGATCTCGGCGAAGCGGTCGGGGGTGTCGCGCAGGCGCTTGACCGCGCCGTTCACGAACTCGTCGCGCGTGATGCGCTGGTCGCCGTCCCGGTCCGCTATGCCGGCCATGCCCTGCCAGAACGCCTCCGCGCCGGCGTACAGGTCCTGGCCCTTGTCGGACCGGGCCGCCGTGCCGAACTCGGCGAGCAGCGCCTTGGCCGCCGTACTGAAGTCCGCTCGGTCGATGTAGCCGTTGCCGTCCTGGTCGAAGACGGCGAACCGGGCGGCGATCCTGCGCTCGTACTCGCTGCTGACCATGTCTTTTCGTGCCGCCTCACGTCACGTCGGGTGCATCGGTACGGAGCGTACGACGGCAAGGTGTCCCGGGGAGCGGGAAAGCGGCGCTTGTGCCAAGACCGGGGGAATTTTGGGACAACGATGTGGCAAAGTGCGGGCCGCGGGTGAGCCGGGTCACGCCGACAGGGGGTCCGCCTCCGCGGTGACGGCCGCCTCCACGTCGACGTACACGTCGAAGAGCCGGCGGACGCCGAGGGCGCCCAGGACGCGGTTGACGTGCGAGCCGTCGGCCGCCCCGCGAGCGGGCAGTATCAGCCGCAGCCGGCCCTGGCAGGAGCGGATGAGACGGCGGGCGGCGATCAGCACGCCGACGCCGCTGGAGTCGCAGAAGAACACCTCGGAGAGGTCCAGGACCAGGCTGTGCCGGCCCTCGGCCACCGCGTCGTGCACCCGCTGGCGCAGCGCGGGCGAGGTCACCAGGTCCAGTTCGCCGGAGACCTGGAGCACGGTCCAGTCGCCCTGCTCGTCGTCGATCACGTAGAACGCCACCACCACGCCTTTCGCTCGCCGTACCCCCCGCAAACGGAAGCCACACCTTCGCTTCCCTGCAGCGCGGCTGCCCACCGGCCGTTCCCTGAAACACGGCAGAAGAAACGGGAAGCGAACGAAAGAGGCTTGTTTTTGTCGACTTCGATCCTGTTCGATCGGATGTGGAACGGAAGACGAAGGTCCACTACCACCTGCGACCCCTCAGGGGGCGCGCATTGCATCAAAGGGGCGTGCGCTCTCAGACGTGCCGACTACATTCGAGGTGGCAGTGGACGCAGGCTGGGCACACACACGGTCAGGTGAGGGGGCCGCATGACGAAGAAGGACGCACCGCCCCGCTGGGACCGCAAGATGCAGCAGCGGCTCGCACGCGGTGAGGCGGCCGCCCTCGGCGAGCTCTACGACCGGTTCGCCTCCCTCGTGCACGGCCTCGCCCACCGGGTCCTCGGCGACGAGGTCGCGGCCGACGGCATCACCCGCGAGGTCTTCGCCCACGTCTGGGAACACCCCGAGTCCTACGACCCCAAGCAGGGCCCCCTGCGCTCCTGGGTCGCCGCCCTCACCCACCGCCTCGCCGTGCAGCGGCTGCGCGCCACCGAGACCGCGGCGCTGGCCGAGGGCGGCGGTGGCTCGACCGAGGAGCTGGAGCGCAAGGTGCGCCGCGCGGCCGTCGCCGCCCGCGCCGACTACATCGTCACGTCCATGCCCGCCCCGCTGCGCGCCGCCCTGGACCTGGCCTATTTCCAGCGCCGGGACTACCGCCAGACCGCCGTCGACCTCGGCGTCACCGAGGACGAGGCCCGCCGCCGGCTCCGCCTGGGCCTCCAGCTCCTGTCCACCGCCCACGACGCCGGCACGGCCGCGGCTCCGCCGGAGTACGGGGGTGCGGTGTGAGCGACGCGTTCCGTTCCGACGACGGGGACGAGGAGGAGCGGCCGGAGGATGACCGACAGCCCGGCCGGGGCGGCCCGACCGGCGGGAACGGCCCCGGCGGCACCGGCGCCGACCGGTCCCCCTCGCCCGCCCCGTCGCCCCGCATACCCACGCCCCGCGCCTCCGTCGAGGACGGCGAGCGGCCCCTGCCGACCCTGTCCGCCGAGGAGAACCCGCCCGTCCCGGCGGCGCTCGTACTGGCCCACCCCGTGCTGAAGTCGCTGCTCGGGGCGTGGGCGCTGGCCGCGTGCTCGACCGCGGAGGCCACGGCCGTCGAGGAACACCTCGGCGACTGCGGAAGCTGCGCGGAGGAGGCGCTGCGGCTGCGCGAGGCGGTCGGGCTGCTGCATCCGCCGGAGAGCCTCGACCTGGACCCGGCCCTGCGCACCCGCGTCCTGGAGGGCTGCCTGGACCGGCGCCCGCCGCGCATCCCGGTGCCGGAGTGGGCGGCCCCGTACGACGCCGAGACGGCCCGGCTGGACGCACTGCTCCAGGACATAGGGGACGCCGAATGGCACGCGCCGGTACGGCTGCGCTGGTTCGACGGGGAGGGCCCGGCGAGCCGTCGTACGACCGTCGCCGGAGTCATCGCCCACCTGCTGTCCGTCGACGGCCTGGTCGCCCTCGCGCTCGGCCTCGACGACCCGCTGGCCGACGTGAAGACGACCACGCGCGCGCCGGCCGCCCGTACGGAGACGTACTGGCAGACCTCGCACTTCCCGCCGACGCGGTCCGTCCGGACACCGTGGCGGGAGCAGAGCCACGACCTGGTCCGCACGGTGTCCTTCGCCGGCGGCTCGGACTCCGGTTCGGCCAAACTCGCCGTCTCCTACGGGGACTTCGCGCTGCCGCTGCATGACGCGATGCTCGACCGGGCGTTTGAGTGCTGGGTCCATGCGGAGGACATCGCGGAGGCGGTGGACTATCCGTACGGGCCGCCGTCCGGGCGGCACCTGAACCGGATGATCGACCTTGCGGCGCGGATGCTGCCGGTTGCCCTCGCAGCGAGGCGTCCCTCGGGCGGCGCGGGGAAGGTCGGCCGGACGTTGAGGTTGGAGATCGAGGGGTCGGGGGGTGGGGAGTGGTTGATCCCGCTGGACGGCCCGGTCGGCTCCGCGACTGGCTCCGCGGCTGGCTCCGCCGGGGAGGAGGTGGCTCATATCGCGTTGGACGGGGTGGAGTTCTGCCACCTCGCGGCGGGGCATGTGCCTCCGGCGGAGGCGGCGGCTGGGCAGCTCGGGGATCGTGAGGCGATCAGGGATGTGCTGTTCGCTGCCGCGTCGTTGAGCCGGATGTAGGGGGGCGGCTGCGGGTGCGTGGGGGCTGGTCGCGCAGTTCCCCGCGCCCCTAAAAACAGGGACGTGCAGCGAACCGACCTGCTTTTAAGGGGCGCGGGGAACTGCGCGACCAGCCACGAACCACCCGCAGCCGCCCATCCACCAGAACCGCCCACCCCACTAGGCGAAGACCACCGTCCGACGCCCGTTGAGCAGAATCCGGCGTTCCGCATGCCACTTGACGGCCCGTGCCAACGCGCCGCACTCCACATCCCGCCCCACCGCCACCAACTGATCCGGCGTCACCTCATGCCCGACCCGCTCGACTTCCTGCTCGATGATCGGTCCCTCATCAAGATCCGCGGTCACGTAATGCGCCGTCGCCCCGATCAGCTTCACGCCCCGCGCATGCGCCTGGTGATACGGCTTCGCGCCCTTGAAGCTCGGCAGGAAGGAGTGGTGGATGTTGATGATCTGGCCGTTGAGCTGCTTGCAGAGGTCGTCCGACAACACCTGCATATAGCGGGCCAGCACCACCAGTTCGACGTTCTGCTCACGCACCAGAGCCAGCAGCCGCGCCTCCGCGTCCGCCTTGGTGTCCTTGGTGACGGGGATGTGGTGGAAGGGGATGTTGTACGACCCCACCAGCTCCGCGAAGTCCGTGTGGTTGGAGACGACCGCCGCGATCTCCACCGGCAGGGCCCCCGTACGGGCGCGGAACAGCAGGTCGTTCAGGCAGTGCCCGAACTTGCTGACCATGAGGACGATGCGCATCTTCTCGTCGGCCCGGTTGAGCTGCCAGTCCATGTGGAAGGAGTCGCCGATCGCGGCGAAACTGGCCCGCAGCTTCTCCACGGTCACCGGAGCCTCGGCCGAGAAGTGGACGCGCATGAAGAACAGACCCGTGTCGTGGTCGCCGAACTGCTGACTGTCCTCGATGTTGCAGCCGGTCATGAAGAGATAGCTCGACACGGCGTGCACGATGCCCTGTTTGTCGGGGCACGAGAGGGTGAGGACGTACTGGTCGGACGCGACCGCGGCTCGGCTGGACTGCTCATTCATGCAGGACAGGGTCCCACACCCGGCCCGGCGCCCAGTCGAGCTGTCCGCTACGCGGACCTCGTCATGATCCGCAGTACCTCCAGCGTGCGCGGTGGTACGTCCGGGTCGTCGCCGTCGGCCATCGCCAGCCGTACGTGCGCGTCCCGTGCCGCCCGTACCGCGTCCGGCCAGGCCTGGTGCTCGACGTACGCCGAGACGTGGGCGTCCGGGCCGACCTGGTGCATGATCCGCAGCACCCGGAGCACGGCGGTGTCGACGAGGGCCGCCTCCTGGGAGTCCCGGAAGATCGTGCCGACGTATTTCTCGGCGGACCAGTTGTCCAGCCAGGTGTCCTCGACCAGGCGGTACACGGCGTCGGTGACGTCACCGTATCCGTCGACGCCGGCGAGCCAGACGTTCTGCTGGAAGGCCGGATCGGAGAGCATGTGCAGCGCGGAACGCACATTGCTGCGCCAGCGCCACCACGGCATGTCGTTCTGTGGCATGTCGCCCATGGTGGATGAGCGACGGCCGCGACGGGAAGAGTTCTCCGAACCTTGCACGGTCACCGATCGTACGTTCTTACCGCGCGGCCCCTCACCGACCCCCGTAATTCACCTCCAGGTCACCACTCGCTAACCCTGGGTCACCCGGGCATTGGCGGGGTCCCGGAAGCGTGTGCGACATGACCGGCAGTCGACGCAACCGCAGCACCTTCCTCCCCAGGTTCAACGGGGCCGGCACGAGAACCGCCCGCGTGGCGGGGGCCCTGGTCGCGTGTGCGTCGCTCGCCGTCGGCTGCGGGGTCATCCCCGGCACCGCGGCGGCCGGGGACGACTCGATCACCGTCATGACCTGGGCGCCCTCCGACACCAAGGCGACCAACAAGCCCGGCATGCCCGCCTTCGCGCAGGCCTACGCCCGCTGGATCAACTCCAAGGGCGGGATCAATGGCCGCAAGCTCAAGGTCCTCACCTGCAACGAGCACAACGACAGCGTGGCCGCCGCGAAGTGCGCCCGGGTCGCCGTCAAGCGGAACGTCGTCGCGGTCGTCGGCTCCTACAGCCAGTACGGCGACTCCTACCTCCCCACCCTCGAAGGCGCCGGAATCCCCTACATAGGCGGCTACGGCATCACCAACGCGGAGTTCACCAGCCCGCTGTCCTACCCGGTCAACGGCGGCCAGCCGGCCCTGCTCGCCGGTCTCGGCAAGGAACTGGCCGCCGGCTGCGGTCCCGTGGTGCTCGTACGCCCCGACACCATCGCGGGCGACGAACTGGCCCCCATGCTCGACTCGGGCCTGACGTGGAACAAGCACGCGGTCGCGATCGACCAGCGCGCGGCGGACGACACCACCGAGTACTCGACGCCGGCCGAGCGGGCCCTGGAATCGGCGAGCGACGACCCCGAGAAGAAGGGGTGCGTGATACCCACGCTCGGCGACCGGACCGGCACCTTCATGGACTCCTACCGGCGCTCCCGCGACCAGTACCCCGCCGTGAGCACCGCGGCCACGCTCGGCAACGTCGACCAGACGGTGATCAACGAGTCGGGTGGCGCGTCGAGTCCGTACGAGGGGTCGTACATCACCAGCTGGTACCCGGCGGCCACCGACAAGCTCTGGGACCCGATGAAGAAGGTCATCAGCGAGGAGGCCTTCGGCGACAACCGCATCGACGCGGCGGACGCCGGGGTGCAGACGACCTGGATCGCGTACACCGTCCTCAAGGCCGTCGTGGAGTCTCTGGACGGCGGCGAGGTGAGCGCAGAAACCATCCGCCGGGCTCTGAACAACGGGCTGAAGGTGGAGACCGGCGGGCTCACGCCGACGCTGAAGTGGGGCTTCCAGGGCAAGCTGGCCACGATCGGCTTCTCCCGGATGGTCAACGCCGACGTGACCCTCCAGGTGGTCCGCAAGGGCCAGCTCGTCGCGGCCCGCAAGGGCTTCCTCGACGTCACGAAGACCCTGCAGACCGCCGAGGTGAACTGACCCTCCGGGGTTGCCTGTTGTTACAGCTGGGTCGGCTGGCGCTGGGTCAGGCCGTACGTCTTCGCGATCGCGTTCCACAGCTGCGCGGCCTTGGCCTTCTGGGCGCTGGCGGTGCCGCTCGCGCGGTTGCCCGCCGCGGTCTGGCCGGTGGTGCGGGCCTGGCCCTTGCGGCAGCCCTTCTTGCCGGCGGCCTGGTCGGCCCAGGCCGCGTAGTGGTTGTCCGCCGACGCGGACGCCTGCCAGGCCTGAGTGAGGGCGGTGGTCAGTTCGCTGTGGCCGGCCAGCTTGTCGACAGACAGACCGGAGAGCCGGGTGACCAGCTGGGTGCGCTGCTTGGCCGCGTCCCGCAGGTTCGAGGCGGCCTGGCCCAGGTTGTCGCAGCCCTTCACGTCGGCCACGGCCTTGATCACCGAGGCCCGGCTGTCGCCGCTGTCGGACAGCAGCTTGTCCAGGGCCACCGCCTGCGCCTTCGCCGGATCGGCAGCCGGTGAGCCGGAACCGTCGTCGGTCACGGGCGCCGTCGCCGAGACGGTCTGGTTCTTGTCCTTGGAGTCGTCGCCCCCGCCGCCCCCGAGCAGCGCGCCCGCGCCGACGCCGAGCACGACGATGCCGATGCCCACGGCGGCGATGAGCGGCACACGGGAGCGCGAACGCCCGCCGCGGCCCGGCTCCTGCGGTTCGTAGGAGTTCTGGTCGTACCCGTTCTGGGGCGGCTGCTGGCCGTAACCCGGACCGCCGGGCTGCGCATACGGCTGTGCCGGGGACCTCGGCGGCTGCGCCTGGGGCTGGGTGAAGCGCGGCAGGTGCTGCGTGGCCGGCGCGGGCTGCGCACCGCCGGGTCCGCTGCGGAAGAGGTTGTCGAACTCGGCGGGCGGCTGCCGCTCGCCGTACGCGGCGCCGGGGTGCTGGTCGGTGACCGGCGGGATGTACTGCGTGGCCTGCGCGTCGGGATCGGCGGCGGGCGGCAACGGCCCGGCCCCGGCCTGCGCCTGCGGCGGCCGTCCCAGGAACCGGGTCTCCTCGCCCTGTCCGGGCCCGCCCACCTCGGGCGGCAGCGCTCCCGGCCCCACCGGGGGCAGGAGCTGGGTCGCCCCTTCGTTGTTCAGGGGCGCGGCCGGTACGGGCGGGATGAACTGTGTGGCCCCCTCGTCCCCACCGGGGGTGCCCGCGGCGGGCACCGGCGGGATGAGCTGGGTGGCTCCCTCGTCGACGGCGGGCGGGAGGGGCGCGGCGAAGGCGCCGGGAGCGGACGGGACCACGGCGGAGCCGGGCTCCGGAGCGCCGTACGGGCCGCCCGCGGCCGGGGGCAGGGGCGCGCTCGGGTTCGAGGTGCCGTAGCCGTAGGCGTCCGGGGCGGGGGTGCCGTAGGACGGGTTCGGGGCGTCGGCCTCCGGGAGGGGCTGCGCGCCGGGTGTCTGGTCCTGCGTGCCCCAGGGGTCGGGGGTCGGCTGCTGGTGCTGGTCCGGGGAGCCCCACGTCTGGGCCGGCGGGGTCGCCCAGCCCTGGTCCTGCGCCTGCGTCGGAGCCGGGGGCTGGTGCTGGTGCTGGTCGGGGCCCCAAGGGGTGCCCCAGGCCTGGCCGCTGGGCGGCGCCGAGGCCGGTATCGGCCCGTTCGGCTGCTGGCCACCGGAGTAGGAGCCGTTCTGCTGACCGCCGTACGGGCCGGGCTGCTGGCCCGGGTAGGGGCCGCTCTGCTGGTCTCCGTAGGCCCTGGCCTGCTGCTCGCCGTAACTCCCGGCCTGCTGCTCGCCGTAGGAACCGCCCGGCTCGGTGCCGTAGCTCCCGGGCTGCTGGTCGCCGTAGGTCCCGGCCTGGCGGTCGCCGTACGGGCCGGGCTGCTGACCGGGGTACGAGCCGCCCTGCCGGTCGCCGTACGGGCCGGACGGCTGGTCGCCGCCGTAGGAACCGCCGGACCGGTCGCCGTAGGAATTGCCCTGCTGAGCGCCGTAGGAGCCGTCCTGCTGGGTGCCGTAGGTCCCGCCCTGGCGGTCCCCGTAGGAACCGGTGCGTGGGCCCGGTGGGATGGGGGTCGCCATGCCCGCCATGCCCGGGAGCAAGGGCTCTCCGCCGTCGGAGGGCAGCACGATGCCTTCGCGCGGCTGCCGCGCCGAGGGCTCCTCGCCCTGTCCACTCTGCGTCACCGGGACTCCTACGAATGGGGGACCTTCGGAATCATCGGCTCACGCTACCGGGTCCCCCGAGCCGGGTGCCACGCAGCTCAGGCCTCAACCTCCTTACCTGTGACAGCACTAACAGCGGGCCTGTACAGGCCGTGGCATCTGTCCACCCGCTGCTCACTCCTGCGCGTCAACCGGCCGTTCCCCGCGCATTCACGCATCGGCCGGTTCCGCGTCAACCTCGCTCAGGCCGCCGCCTGCAGCTCCATCCGGGCCCCGAACTCCCGCACCACCGGCTCTTCTTGGTACGGCTCCAGGCGCTGCTGGAAGTCCTCCAGGTACTCGGCGCCCCGGTTGGAGCGGACGGATTCGAGCAGCTCGACGGCCTTCAGGCCGGTGTTGCAGGCCTGTTCGATCTCCCGCTGCTGCACCTGCGCGGTGGCCAACAACACGTAGCCGATGGCCCGTCGGCGTGCCTTCGTCTCCGGGAGGCCGGCCAGCGCTTCCTCCGCGCGCCGGGCCGCCGCCTCGGCCTGGCCGAGGTCGCGGTGGCAGTGCGCCAACTCGTCGGCCAGGTACGCCTCGTCGAAGTGCGTGATCCACGCCGGGTCGTCGCCGGACGCGGGATCCGCCGACTCCAGCGCCGAGACCGCCCGCCCGGACGCCGCCTGGGCCGCCCGCGCGTCGCCCATCAACGCGTGCCCACGGGCCTCCGCCGCGTAGAACATCGCCTCCGCGCGCGGGGTGACCCGACCACGCGCCCCCTCCTGCGCCGCCCGCGCCAACTGCGCGATCTCCCGCGGGTTTCCGAGCTGCGCGGCGAGATGGCTCATGGACGCGGCGAGGACGTAACCGCCGTAGCCGCGGTCGCCCGCCGCCTGGGCGAGCCGCAGTGCCTGGATGTAGTACCGCTGGGCCAGGCCCGGTTGGCCGGTGTCGATCGCCATGTACCCGGCCAGCTCGGTCAGTCGGGCCACCGCGGCGAACAGATCGCGCCCGACCGCCTCCCGGTAGGACCCGGCGAGCAGCCCGGAGACGACGCTGTTGAGGTAGTGCACGACGACCGGGCGCACATGCCCGCTGCCGTACTGGTGGTCGAGGTCGACCAGCGCCTGGGTCATCGCGCGCACGGCCGCCACGTCGGACTGGCCCACGCGAGGTCCCGCCGAGCGGGCCACCTGGGAGTCCGGCGAGGAGATCAGCCAGTCGCGGCTGGGCTCGACCAGCGCGGACGCGGCGACCGAGGAGCCGGACAGGAAGTCCCGGCGGCCCACGTCACTGCGCCACAGCTCGCAGACCTGCTCGATGGCGCCCAGGACGGTCGGGGAGAACTGGAGCCCGACGCCGGACGCGAGGTTCTTGCCGTTGGCCATGCCGATCTCGTCGATCGTGACCGTACGGCCGAGCTTGCGGCCCAGCGCCTCCGCGATGATCGCCGGCGCGCGGCCCCGCGGCTGCTGCCCGCGCAGCCAGCGGGCGACGGACGTCTTGTCGTAGCGCAGGTCGAGCCCGTGCTCCGCGCCGCACATGTTGACCCGGCGGGCGAGCCCGGCGTTCGAGCACCCCGCCTCCTGGATGAGCGCCTGCAACCGTTCGTTCGGCTGTCGCGCGACGAGAGGCCTTGCGGCCATGGCGTAACCCCCTGCGAACCTCTGGAGCGAAAAGATCCGGCCGTGAAGATCAATGCCCCGCGGACATACCGACAATGCGAGACATGCGAGGATTGCCGGGGTAAAGGCATCAGCCGACCCCCCACTCCTGGCTACCCAGCCCACGCCGTGGTTCCTCCCGCGCGCCCCCTCACGTGCATCCATGCGCCCCAGTTGCGGAATCGATGCCCCTCCCCCGCGCGCGCTACGCCCGTAACTCCAGGTGGGTGCGGGAGTTGTGTTCACCGTGGAAGAGACGATCGCGGGCACCGAAGCCGCTCAGATTCCGAAGCAGCGCGGGGAATCGCTGCTGGAGACCGCCGTACGCTACGCCGAGGAGCGCCACTGGGACGTCTTCCCCGGCGCCTGGCTGGAAGCCGTCGACGGGGTGCAGCGCTGCTCCTGCGGCGACGCGGCGTGCGCCGCCCCCGGCGCGCATCCGGCGCGTGAGGACTGGGCGACGCAGGCGACGGGCAGCGCGACCGTCGCCCGGCGGATGTGGCAGAAGCAGCCGACGGCTTCGATCCTGCTGCCCACGGGGCGGACCTTCGACGCGATTTCCGTCCCGGAGACCGCGGGGTTTCTCGCGCTGGCCCGGATGGAGCGCATGGAGTTGACGCTGGGTCCTGTCACGTTGACGCCTGATCGTCGGATGCAGTTCTTCGTTCTGCCGGGGGCGTCGGTGAAGATTCCGGATCTGCTGCGCAAGCTCGGGTGGTCTCCCTCGTCTCTTGATCTGACGGTGCTCGGGGAAGGGGCGTATGTGGCTGCGCCTCCTACGCGGTTCGGGTCTCGGGGGGCCGTGCAGTGGGCCTGCCGGCCGACGGCGGCTAATCGGTGGCTGCCTGATGCCGAGGAACTGGCGTCGCCTCTCGCCTATGCGTGTGGGCGGGATCGGTAGTTTGGCGGCCACAGATCGAATGTGGCTGGGCGCGCCCACGCGGCGGAGCCGCATATCGTTACAGCCCCGCGCCCCCCTAGGTTGGCTTCATGACGTCGGCTGTAAGTGTGCGTGGGCTCTGGAAGCGGTTCGGGCAGCAAGTTGCTGTTGCCGGGATTGATCTGGAGCTGCCCGCGGGGAAGTTCATCGGGCTGGTCGGGCCGAACGGGGCCGGGAAGACCACGACCCTGTCCATGGTCACGGGGTTGCTGCGGCCCGACCAGGGCAGTATCGAGGTCGTCGGCCACGACGTCTGGCGCGACCCCGTCGCCGTCAAGGCTCGGATCGGGGTGTTGCCCGAGGGGTTGCGGCTGTTCGAGCGGCTGTCGGGGCGGGAACTGCTGGCGTACAGCGGGCGGTTGCGGGGGCTGCCCGGTGGTGAGGTGGACAAGCGGGCCACGCAGCTCCTCGACGTGCTCGACCTGGCGGGCGCGCAACACAAGCTCGTCGTCGACTACTCGACCGGTATGCGCAAGAAGATCGGGCTCGCCGCCGCGCTCCTCCACAACCCCGAAGTGCTCTTTCTCGACGAGCCGTTCGAGGGCGTCGACCCGGTCTCCGCGCAGACCATCCGCCGGGTCCTGGAGCGGTACACGGGCTCCGGCGCCACCGTGGTCTTCTCCTCCCACGTCATGGAGCTGGTCGAGTCCCTGTGCGACTGGGTGGCCGTGATGGCAGCAGGCCGCATCCGCGCGCACGGCACCCTCGCCGAGGTCCGCGGCGACGCCCCCTCGTTGCAGGAGGCGTTCCTCGAACTCGTCGGCGCGGGTGGCCGGGACGCGGGATCCGACCTCGACTGGCTGGGGGGCGGGGCGCGATGACGGCCCCGCTCGCACCGGCAGCGCCCGCACCGGCTCCGCTCGTACCGGTCGACATCACGCCCGTCTTCGTCCGGCTGAAGCTGTCCCTGTTGCGCAACGGGCTGCGGCAGTCCGGTGGGCGGCGGGCCGCGTACATCGCGTCCGCCGTCGTCGTGCTGCTCTTCGGGGCGCTGCAACTGATCGGGCTGATCGCGCTGCGCGGGCACGCGCACGCCGAGTCGCTGGTCGTGCTGCTGATCGCCGTACTGGCGCTGGGCTGGGCGGTGATGCCGCTGTTCTTCCCCGGCGGCGACGAGACCCTCGACCCGACCCGGCTCGTGATGCTGCCGCTGCGGCCCCGGCCGTTGGTGCGGGCGCTGCTCGCGGCCTCCCTGGTCGGCATCGGGCCGCTGTTCACGCTCTGTCTGCTGGCCGGTTCGGTGATCGCGGTCGCGCACGGCGCGGCGGCGTACGTCGTCGGGGTGGTCGCGCTCTGCCTCGCGCTGCTGGTCTGCGTGGCCCTCGCGCGGACCGTGGCCGTCGCCAACATCCGGCTGCTGACCAGCCGCAAGGGCCGGGATCTGGCGGTGCTGAGCGGGCTGGTCATCGCGATCGGCGCGCAGTTGGTCAACTTCGGTGCGCAGCAGCTCGGTTCGTCCGGGCTCGCGCAGCTCGACCCGGTGGCCGACGTGCTGCGGTGGGTGCCGCCCGCGTCGGCGATCGGCGCGGTGGACTCGGTGAGCAAGGGTTCGTACGGGGTCGCGGTCGCCCAACTCGCGCTCAGCGCGGCCGCGTTGGTGCTGCTGCTCGGGGTCTGGTCGCGGCATCTGACCCGGCTGATGACCGCGCCCGACGGCTCCACCCTGCAGACCGCCGAGTCCGTGAGCCGCGAGCGCACCACCTCCGGCGGCCTCGCCCGGCTGCTGCCCGCCGGGCGCACCGGGACGGTCATGGAGCGCAGTCTGCGGTATGTGTGGCGGGACCCCAAGACCAAGGCCGCGTGGGTGACTTCGCTGGCGATCGGGCTGATCGTGCCGGTCTTCAACGCGCTGCAGGGCACCGGCTCGATCTACTTCGCCTGCTTCGCGGCGGGGATGCTCGGCATCCAGATGTACAACCAGTTCGGGCAGGACACGTCCGCGTTCTGGATGGTCGCCACGACCATCTCCTCCGCGCGCGACGCCTACGACGAACTGCGCGCCCGGGCACTGGCGTTGCTGGTGATCACCCTGCCGTACGCCACCCTCGTGACCGTCGTGACGACCGCGATGCTCGGCGACTGGCCGCGGCTGCCCGAGGTGCTGGGCCTGTCCTTCGCGCTGCTCGGCGCGATGCTGGCGACCGGCGCGTGGACCTCCGCCAGGTTCCCGTACTCCATCCCGCAGGACGGCTACAAGAACGTGGCCCCCGGCCAGTCCAGCATCGCCTGGATCTCCATCTTCGGCGGCATGATCGCCTCGGCGCTGCTGTGCGCCCCCGTCATCGTCGCGACCATCGCCCTGAACGTGATCGAGAGCGGTGACCGGTGGAGCTGGGTGCTGCTGCCGCTGGGCGCGGTCTACGGAGCGGTCCTCACGTGGTCGGGTCTGCGGCTTGCGGCTCCTCGGACGGCGGCCCGGCTGCCGGAGATCCTGTCGGCGGTGAGCAAGGGCTGACCCGACCGGGGGCTATTCGTCGATGCCGTCGGGGTGTTCGGGTGTGTCCGTGCCGGTGTCGATGCGGTAGCCGACGCCGGGCACCGTCGCGATGAGCCAGGGTTCGCCGAGTCGTTTGCGCAGGGCGGAGACGGTGATGCGGACGGCGTTGGTGAAGGGGTTGGCGTTCTCGTCCCAGGCCCGGGTCAGCAGTTCCTCGGCGCTGATGACACCGCCCTCGGCGGCGACGAGGACTTCGAGCACGGCGAACTGCTTGCGGGTGAGGGCGACATGGCGTCCGTCGCGGGAGACCTCCCGGCGGAAGGGGTCGAGACGCAGGCCCGCGATCTCGCTGACCGGCGGCCGGGCGTACGCGCGCCGGCGGTCCAACGCCCGCAGCCGCATGACGAGTTCGCGCAGCTCGAACGGTTTGGTGAGGTAGTCGTCAGCGCCGAGTTCGAACCCGGAGGCCTTGTCGTCGATCCGGTCGGCGGCGGTCAGCATGAGGATCGGGATGCCGCTGCCGGAGGCGACGATCCGGCGGGCGATCTCGTCGCCGGAGGGCCCGGGGATGTCCCGGTCAAGGACCGCGAGATCGTAGGAGTTGATGCTCAGCAGCTCCAGGGCCAGGTCTCCGTCGCCGGCGATGTCCGCGGCGATCGCTTCCAGCCGGAGCCCGTCACGGACGGCCTCGGCCAGGTAGGGCTCGTCCTCCACGACTAGCACACGCATACCCGCAGCCTAGGCAGTACGGGATATCGCCGACGTATGCGAACCCGGCACGTCCTTGAGTTCTACGAAGGTTCGGGCGTCGCGCGCCACCGCGGTCGTACACGCCACCGCGGTCGTACACGCCACCACGGTCATGCACGCCACCACGGTCGTGACGCCAGCGCGGCCAGCCCGGCGCCGGCCGCGTTGAGCAGCACGTCGTCCACGGAGGACACCCGGTCCAGGCGCAGGACGTACTGCGCGGTCTCGACCAGGACCGAGCAGGCCGCCCCGAGCGCCAGGACCCGCCAGACCGACGCGAGTGCCGTGAACCGCAGCGGGGCGAGGAAGCCCAGGGCCGCGAAGACCAGCAGGTTGCCGATGATCTGGCCCCGGTCCATCGTGGCCAGGTCCCGCAGCGGTACGAGGCTCAGGACGGCGCCGTTCTCGTCGCCCGGCAGCAGGATCATCCAGACCCACGGCACGGTCCCGTAGACCATGCCGACCTCGGCCAGCGACTTCCGCCACGGCGACGGGACGCCGGCGGCGGCGCGGCGGTGGGCCAGCGCCCACGCCGTCAGCGCGGCGAGCGGCAGCGCGATCACCGTGATGAGGGCGATGCCGTTGAACGTGCCGAACCAGACGAACGACTCCCGTGAGTGCAGCGGCATGGACAGCATCCGCAGCACCACGCGCAGCGGGCCGAACACGGCGAGCGCCGCCACGCCGAGGACCGCGAGAGCGACGATCACCGTCCCGCGCGTACGACGGGGCGGGACCGGGGCCGGGAGCGGAGCCCGGGTCGGCAGGGAGGTGCTGTTGTCCATGCCCTCATTGAAGACGGGCGGTCGTATCGCGGGCGTATCCGTTTCCCGACGCCTGCTCCGGGCGTCCCGTCTCAGACGGTGAGCACCGCGTCCAGGAACGGTTCGATGGCCGCCCGCCAGGCCTCGGGCTGGTCGTAGTGGACCAGATGCCCGGCGTCGGCCACCTCCGCGTACTCCCCGCGCGGCAGCACCCGCACCATCTCCTGCGCCTCGGCGCGGCCCAGCTCCCCGTCCAGCCCGCGCACGACCAGCGCGGGACACCGCACCTGCGCCAGCTCCTCCCAGTGCGCGTCGTACACCCAGGTCTCCCGGGTCTTGAGCATCTGGTCGGGGTCGAAGACGGGCCGCCAGCCGTCGGCGCACTCGTGCATGACCTCGGCGTAGAACTCGCCGCGCGCGGGATTGGGCCGCTCCACCCAGGGGTCGTCCTCGCCGAACCACTTGCGTACGTCGGCCAGCGTGGCGAACGGCATCGGCCACGCCCTGAACCAGTCCGCCCACTCCCGCTGCGAGGCCGCGCCGAGTGCGGAGGCCCGCATGTCGCAGATGACCACGCCCCGGACCAGGTCGGGCCGCTTGGCGGCGAGCTGCCAGGCGGTCAGCGCGCCCATCGCGTGGCCGACCAGGACGACCGGGGTGAGGCCGAGCTGTTCGAGAGCGGCCTCCGCGTCCTCGACGTATGCCTCGCGGGTGAAGGAGGCCTGTGGGGGCTTGTCGCTCTGGCCGTGGCCGCGCTGGTCGAGCGCGACGGCGCGATGGCGTCCGGAGAGCCAGCGGGCGGTGGACGCCCAGTGCGAGGCGCGGCCCATCAGGCCGTGCAGTAAGAGCACGCCTGGTGTGTCCTCGGCGCCGGCCGCCTCGCCGGTCCGCTCCGGGAAACCGGGTCGGTCCAGGGGGCCGGGCTGGTCAGGTACGAGCTTGGCCGGGTCGGTCTTGGGAGGGTCGCCGAACTCCCAGGCCGCGAGGCGTACGCCGCCCGCTCCGGTCACGTCGATGCGCCGCGCCATTGGTCCTGGCACCCCCCTAGCTCCGCTCGGACCGAACGAGCCGTCGGCCCTGTGCACCGTGTCCTGCCTTGCCGTGCAGCTGCCTTTCCGCGCTCACTCCTGAAGCGCACATTCCGCGTTTCGCGTCACTCGCAGAGTATCGAATGGGCATTCGAAATTACTCTCTCCGTGAGCAACACCCCTCGTTTGAGTGACCCCCCTCAAGGAATGATCGCCGCTGCCGAGGGGAGATCTTGAGCGGGAGGCGGACCACTCGGGGAAAACGGTCCGAGGGGATTGACCCTGGGAGCTCGGGGCTCCGGGTCAGCACAGGGGAGGACAGGCCCCGGCGCCGTAAGGCGCCGGGGCCCTCCGCACGTCTCCGGCACATCTTCCCGCCCCCTCAGGTCATATGCCTCACGCGACAGCCTTGCACGCGAAACGTCCGAGCGCTGCGATTCGACGGACTGAATCTTGGAGCCTCGCAACTGCCATCCGTATCACGGCAGTTGACGCGGGAAAACGCTCTCGGCGCTCGCTCGGTGCCTGTTCGCCGCTTGCTCGGCGCTCGCTCAGCGCTTGGCGACGAACACGTGCGAGGCGACGTCCGCCTCCAGTTCGGCGGCCTCTCCACCGCTGCCCACCAGCACTCCGCCCGCCGACTCCGTCACGCTCACCACCGAGCCGGGCTGCACGCCCGCCCGACGCAGCGTGTACATGAGCTGGGCGTCGGTCTGGATGGGCTCGCCGATCCGGCGCACCACGACCGTCTTGCCGTCCAGGCCGGGGTCGAGGTCGGCCAGCGAGACCATGCCCTCGTCCAGGAACGGGTCGGCGCCGTCCTTCTCGCCCAGCTCCTCCAGGCCCGGGATCGGGTTGCCGTACGGCGACTCGGTGGGGTGGCGCAGCAGCTCCAGGACGCGGCGCTCCACCGCCTCGCTCATCACGTGCTCCCAGCGGCAGGCCTCGGCGTGCACCTGCTCCCACTCCAGGCCGATCACGTCGACCAGCAGACACTCCGCCAGCCGGTGCTTGCGCATCACGCGCGTGGCCAGCCTGCGGCCCTCGTCCGTCAGCTCCAGGTGGCGGTCGGTGGCGACGGACACCAGTCCGTCACGCTCCATGCGCGCCACGGTCTGGCTGACGGTCGGTCCGCTCTGGTCCAGCCGCTCGGCGATCCGGGCGCGCATGGGGACCACACCTTCCTCCTCCAGCTCGAGGATGGTGCGGAGATACATCTCCGTGGTGTCGATCAGTCCGGACATACGTGCCCCTCGATGAGATCTGCCGGAAGCGCCACGGCTTCCCGGCGCGTGCGCTGGCCCTGGATTCAATTCTGACGCATAGCACTGACAACCGTGCCGCGCCGTTGAAACCAAGGCGTTACGCGGGGCACCGCGGTGTCTGCGTCGACATTCGCACAGGTACGTCGCCTGTGCGGCGACGAGCGCTGCACCACCGTCCCGCCGGTGCCTCACCGCCGTATTGACAGGGCACTGGTCCAGACCGCACCGTGATCCGCGACACAGACCGCCCCATGGCGCCCCGGAAGGACCCGCATGAGCGACGGCACACCGGCCGACCAGTTCCTCGACGCCGCGATCGGCCTGTTGCGACGGGTGCGGGAAGAGGAGGCGGAGAGCATCGCCGCGGCCGGCACGCTGCTCGCCGACACCGTCGCGACGGGCGGTCGCCTGTTCGCTTTCGGCGCAGGGCACTCCTCGCTCGCGGCGCAGGACGTCGTCTACCGGGCCGGTGGGCTCGCCCTGATGAACCTGCTCGCCGTCCCGGGCGCGGTCGGCGTGGACGTGATGCCGGCCACGCTGGGCTCCGCGCTGGAGCGGGTGGACGGTCTCGCGAGCGCCGTCCTGGACACCTCGCCGGTCCGCGCGGGCGACGCCCTGGTGATCATCTCCCTCTCGGGGCGCAACGCCCTCCCGGTCGAGATGGCCATGAACGCGCGCGCCCTCGGTGTGAAGGTCATCGGCCTGACCTCGGTGGCGTACGCGTCCGAGACCCGGTCCCGGCACGTCTCCGGCACCTATCTGCGCGACCACTGCGATGTCGTGCTCGACTCGAAGATCTCGATCGGCGACGCGGAACTCACCCTCGACACCATCCCGGCGCCCTTCGCCCCCGCCTCCACGGTCGTCACCTCGGCGATCCTCCAGTCCGTCATGGCCACCACCGCCGCGACCCTGGCCGACCGCGGCATCGAACCCCCGCTGCTGCGGTCGGGCAACGTGGACGGCGGCCACGAGTGGAACGGGCGGGTCTTCAAGGAGTACGCGGACCGGATCTTCTACCAGCGGTAGAGGCGGTACGCGGCCGCGGGTACGGGGTCTCGGGGATACGGGGTCTGGGGGCAGGGGCCCGCGCGCTACGTCTTCTCCGTCGCCCCCGCCAGGTCCAGTGCCACCGCGATCCGGACCGCCACGTCCTCCGCGTACACCGCGTCCGCGCGCTCGAACTGGCTGCGGGCGCCGCCGCGCAGGAACGTCACGACGCCCAGGGTGCGGCCCCGGCTGCGCAGGACCGCGCACAGGGCGTGCACCGCGTCCGTGGGCCACTGGCGGGCCGCCGCCCACTCGCGGGCCTGCTCGGGCGGCACCGCGCCCACGCTGGCCCGCACCGACCCGGTCCGCTCCACGCACTGCAGCGCGGGGTGCCCCTGCGCGTACCGCACCGGCAGCCCGGCCCGCCCGGTCAGCAGGCTGGGCCCGGGCGCCCCGGAGGGCGTGGCCGCGACCCGGACAAGGCGCAGGGCCGCCGCCGTCTCGCCGTCGGCGAGCGAACCGCCCGCCACCCGGTCGATCAGGGCGTGGTCGGCGAAGCCGGCGAGCGCGAAGTCGAGATGGACGGTGGCCGCCTCGGCGGGGTCCTCGCACTCGGCGGCGGCCCGGGCGGCGCGGTGCAACTGGTTCGTGCGGAAGCGCAGTTGGGCCGCCTCCTGTTCGCCCTGCTTGGTCTCGGTGACGTCCTGGAAGAGCCAGGCGACGCCCAGCGGCACCGGCTCCTCGGCGAGCGGCGAGGCCAGCCGGACGAAGCCGCAGCGCCAGCACCGGCGCTGCTCGCCCTCGGGGGTGCGCACGCCGACCCAGATCTCGGCGGGCGCGGGCGGCGCGCCCTCCGCGAGCACATGGGTGAGGGCGCTCTCCAGCTCCTCGACGCCCTGGGCGAGCAGTTCGCCGAGGGGGCGGCCGAGCGCGGAGGTGCGGCCGATGCCGAGCGAGCGGGCCGCGTGCGCGTTGAGCACGGCGGGACGCAGGTCGGCGTCGACGAGCACGACGCCCCAGGAGGCGTCCTCGAAGAGGGCCTCGCTGAGCGCGATGGACCGCTCCAGGTCGATCTGGGTGTGCACCTCGCTGAAGGCGCAGTACACCCCGGCGGGCTTCCCGTCGGGGCCACGCACGGCGGCGGACTGGGTGCGCACCAGCACGCGCCCGCCGTCCTTGGTCAGCAGCGCGAACTCGTGCACCTGGCGGCCCGGGGCCTCCATGGCGGACATCAGCCGCGCCTCGACCTCCTCGGCGTCGGCGCTGCGCACGGCCCAGCCGGCGAACCCGTGCCGGCCCACGGCCTCGGCCGCGGTCCAGCCCAGGATCCGCTCCGCCTCGCGGTTCCAGTGGGTGACGACACCGTCCGCGTCGAAGGCGCAGAGTGCCGCGTCCATGCCGTCCAGCAGCGCCGCGAGCAGGTCCGAGCCGTCTGGGCCCACGGGGCCGGCCCGCTCGGGCTCATCGGGCCCGAGTTCGTCGGTGGCCCCACTACGCCGGGAAGCACTCACCTGGACCCCCTGCCAAGCTGCGTCCGCACGTACGGCGCGCCGGTTCGCTCACTCGCAATCATCTAACTTCAACGTGACGCAGCCCACACCGAGTTCCCCAAGATTGAGAGAATCGTTGTACGCCGCTGTCCGGCTGCGCCTACCCCAGTCTCAGGTCGATCCACACATCCGACATCCCATCCAGTACGTACTGTTCCAACTCGACGAAACCACGCGCCGCGGCGAACCGCAGCCCGTCCTCGTTCACGGCGAGCACACACGTCTCGACCGCCCCGGCGCCCAGCACGCGCGCGTGGGCCAGTCCCTTCTCGTACAGGACCGTCCCGTAGCCGCGTCGCCGGTGCTCGGGCAGCACGCGCGCGATGACGGTCGCCGTGCCGCCCGCCTCCTCCGGCGGCCGCACGGTGGAGCACCCGACGAGGACGTCCCCGACGTAGGCGTTCTCCAGCAGATACCGCTCCGACCGCTCCCGCGCGTCGGCCAGGTCCATCGCGGCCGGCGGCACGATCACGTTGTGGACGTGCCGCCACTGCTCCAGCATGGCGTCGCCGCGCACGGTCTCGATACGGAGATCACTCACCGGTGATCACCGTCAGGTACTCCTCGGCGCGGAAGCCGGCGGCCTTGTACACGGGCTCGCCCATCTCGCTGGCGTAGAGGTAGGCGGTGGTGGCTCCGGCGGTGAAGCCCGCGCGGACCATTGCCAGGGTGATGGCCCGGCCGTAGCCGCGCTTGCGGTGGGCCGGGAGGGTGGTGATGTTGAAGAGGCCCGTCAGGTCGCCGGAGACGGCCGCCATGCCCGTGCCCACCGGTACGCCGTCCAGTTCCGCCAGGTAGAACGTCATGCCGTCGACCTTCGCCAGCGCCGGGTCGGTGAGCAGGTCGAACAGGTCGCGCGGTACCTCGAAGCCGTCCGCGAGGGTCCTGGCGTAGAGACCGAGTTCGTCGCCCGCCACGGGCCGCACGACCAGGGAGTCGATGTCCGGCTCCGGCGGGAGGCCCTGGTCGGGGTGGCGCACCATGAGGGGCTCCCGGGTGAAGCGGGTCAGGCCGTGGCGGGCCGCCAGCGCGGTGACGGGCGGGGTCGGCACCCCGCGGACGTGGATGCTCCAGGGCAGCTCCCAGGGGCTCTCGGAGGCCGCCAGGGCGGCTATCTCGTCGGCGCTCGGGTCCGGGGACGGGCTGATGATCGCGTTCAGTGAGGCGATCCGCGCACCGGAGACCGCCAGGACCGTCCCGTCGGGGCCGCGGCGTGTGCGGCCCGTGGTGGCGGCGGACAGCTTCTCGAACACGGCGGCGTACGCGGCCACGACCGGCCCCGATGGGTCACTTCGATTCATGCGGTGATCGTAGGCGCACGCCTTTGCGTTAAATCGGTTGAACGGTCCTCGATCGGTTCCTAGTGTGTGGCCCACGCATGAAAGGAGGTGATCGGGTACATGAGTGAAACCCGGACGCGCGAGGTGGCTGCGGGCTAGCGGCCCAGCACCCCACCCTGTGCGGTGCCGGACCAGCGTGTGCGAGATACACGCGGCCGGCCCAATCCAGTGCAGTCACCCGACCCGCGAGCTCGCCGGTACGTCCGGCCGGCTCCTCCGCCGCCAGGCGGGGGACCCGAGCTCGCGGGTCGTCTGCGTTCCTGACGGTTCGTCTACACGGTTCGTCCGCAGGGTCCGTCCGCGTTCCTGACGGAGTCCCCGGTGGTAAGTCCGCGCGGGGTACGGATCGTTCGGCTCGCAGTAGTCTGGGCCAATGCTTCCGATACTTGTTCGACGTCGGCACGTGGACTACGTGCGCGTCACCAGTACGGGCTGTCGGCGCTCCGCCTGACCCAGCCCCCGCTCGCTCGTTCTTCTCCTTTCGGACGCATCTCATGACGCCTCTCATGACGCACCCCGCGACGGCTCCGTCCTACGACCAGCTCCCGATCATCGACCTCTCCGCCGCCGATCGCGGCCCCCAGGCCCGGGCGCTGCTCCACGCCCAACTGCACAGCGCCGCCCATGACGTGGGCTTCTTCCAGCTCGTCGGGCACGGGGTCACTGCCGCCGAGACCGACGCGCTCCTCCGGGCCACGCGCGCCTTCTTCCGGCTGCCCGAGGCCGACCGGCTCGCCCTCGACAAGGTCAACTCGCCCCACTTCCGCGGCTATACGCGGGACCGGTTGGACATAGGCGCCGAGCGGCCCGTCCGCGTGCCGGTGACGGGCGAGCCCGCCTACTGGTGGCTGCAGGGCCCAAACCAGTGGCCCGCCGCCCTCCCCGAACTCCGTACCGCAGCGCTGGCCTGGATCGACCGGCTGAGTGGGGTCGCCCGGCGGCTGCTGCGCGAACTGCTCACCGCGATCGGGGCGCCCGGCGACTTCTACGACCCGGTGCTCGGCGAGCACGCGCACCCGCATCTGAAGCTCGTGCGGTACCGGTACCCGGGCAGTGGCGGAGTCGGGCGTCGCGCGGGGGCCCACAAGGACCACGGCTTTCTGACCCTGCTGATGCAGAACCACGATGTGCCGCCGCTGGAGCCGGCGTTCGTGGTCAACCTGGGTGAGCTGCTGGAGGTGGCGACCGACGGATATCTGATCGCCACCGACCACCGGGTGGTGTCTCCGCCCGGCGCCGCCGAGCGGTTCTCCGTGCCGTTCTTCTACAACCCGCGCCTGGACGCCCGCATCGACCCGCTCCCGTTCCCGTACGCCTCCGCCGCCCCGGGCGTGACCGCCGACCCGGCGAACCCGCTCTTCGCCGAGTACGGCCACCACGAGCTGAAGGGCAAGCTGCGGGCGCACCCGCTGGTGGCGGAACGGCATCACGCGGGGCTCCTGACCCCCGCGTGAACTCCGTTGCGGTGTCGGTCAGTTCGCGATGTCGCCGTACCCCTCGATCTCCTGCGGATTGCGGGTGCCGGGGCCGATGTACCGCGCGGACGGCCGTACGAGGCGGCCGGTGCGCTTCTGCTCCAGGATGTGCGCCGACCAGCCCGCGGTGCGGGCGCAGGTGAACATCGACGTGAACATGTGGGCCGGGACCTCCGCGAAGTCCAGGACGATGGCCGCCCAGAACTCGACGTTGGTGGCGAGGACGCGGTCCGGGCGGCGGGCGTGCAGCTCGGCCAGGGCCGCCTTCTCCAGGGCCTCGGCGATCTCGAAGCGCGGGGCGCCCAGCTCACGGGCGGTGCGGCGCAGCACGCGCGCGCGGGGGTCCTCGGCGCGGTAGACGCGGTGGCCGAAGCCCATCAGGCGCTCGCCCTTGTCGAGGGCCTGCTTGACGTACGCCTCGGCGTCGCCGGTCCGCTCGATCTCCTCGATCATGCCGAGGACGCGGGAGGGGGCGCCGCCGTGCAGCGGGCCGGACATCGCGCCCACGGCGCCGGAGAGGGCGGCGGCGACGTCGGCGCCGGTGGAGGCGATCACGCGGGCGGTGAAGGTGGACGCGTTCATGCCGTGCTCGGCGGCGGAGGTCCAGTAGGCGTCGACGGCGGCCACGTGCTTGGGGTCCGGCTCGCCCCGCCAGCGGATCATGAACCGCTCCACGACGGACTGCGCCTTGTCGATCTCGCTCTGCGGCACCATGGGCCGGCCCTGGCCGCGGGCCGACTGGGCGACGTAGGACAGGGCCATGACGGCGGCCCTGGCGAGGTCGTCGCGGGCCTGCTGCTCGTCGATGTCGAGCAGCGGCTTGAGGCCCCACACGGGCGCGAGCATGGCCAGCGCGGACTGGACGTCCACCCGGATGTCACCGGAGTGCACGGGGATCGGGAAGGGCTCGGCGGGCGGCAGGCCGGGGTTGAAGGCGCCGTCGACGAGCAGGCCCCAGACGTTGCCGAACGAGACGTGGCCGACCAGATCCTCGATGTCGACGCCCCGGTACCGCAGAGCGCCGCCCTCCTTGTCCGGTTCGGCGATCTCCGTCTCGAACGCGACGACTCCCTCAAGTCCAGGCACAAAGGAGGTGTCGAAGTCGGACATCAGGCGGCTCCTCGTGATGTGTGCGACAGATGGTGTTATGGGGTGGGAAGACCATGTGTCATACGGTGGAAACTGCGACTCGGCCGGTGGATCCGCGGTCGGTCCCGACTCGCGGCCCGTGTGGCCGTCCTGGTGATGCCCCGTGCGGCTGGTGGTCACCCAACCGGAACGGCATCAGCACGATATCCCGGAGTGCCACCTTTGGGGAGCCCCTGCGGCACTGAGTGCCACTCGACTGTCGTGGACACCTCGTCGGACGGCACCCGCGATACGGCAGGATGACAAGGTGACCGACCGAGACGCCGTCCCCCTCGATCCCTCCACGATGCGCAAGCAGTACCGCGCCGAGGGCATCGCCGAGGCCGACCTGGCCGCCACCCCGGTGGAGCAGTTCGCCCGCTGGTTCCAGCAGGCCGCGACCGAGGCGCAGCTCTTCGAACCGAACGCCATGGTCGTCTCCACGGCGGACGCCGGGGGCCGGATCGGCTCCCGTACGGTGCTGCTCAAGCACTTCGACGAGCAGGGCTTCGTCTTCTACACGAACTACGGCTCCCGCAAGGCGACCGACCTCGCCGAGAATCCGTACGTCTCGTTGCTCTTCCCGTGGCATCCGATGGCCCGCCAGGTCATCGTCTCGGGTGTGGCCCGGCGCACCGGCCGCGACGAGACAGCCGCGTACTTCCGCACCCGCCCGCACGGCTCCCAGCTCGGTGCCTGGGCCAGCGCGCAGTCCAGCGTCATCGCCTCCCGCGCGGAGCTCGACGCCTCCTACGCCGAGCTCGTCGCCCGCTACCCCGAGGGCGAGCAGGTGCCCGTCCCGCCGGACTGGGGCGGCTTCCGGGTGGCCCCGCGGTCGGTGGAGTTCTGGCAGGGCCGCGAGAACCGGCTGCACGACCGGCTGCGGTACACGGCCGAGCCGGCCGGCGGCTGGCGGGTGGAGCGGCTCAGTCCGTGACGACATGTCTGAAACGTAACTCCCGCCACTGACAACGGGACCGGGCAGCAGGGCCGCTCAGCCCAGCGCCTCATCCAGCAGGGCCGCCCACTGGGCCACCACGCGGTCGCGGCGCGGCCCGTCGTCCGTGAGCAGGTTGGCCAGGCCCAGGCCGCGGGCCATGTCGAGGAGGCCCTGGACGGTCTCGCGCACGCCCGGCCTGGACTCGTCGGCGTTCAGCAGCTCGACGGCGATGCGGTGGGTCTCGCGGCCGACGCGGGCCTCCAGCTCCGTCACCCGCGGGCGCAGCTGCTCCTCGTCGGAGGCGGCGACCCACAGGTGCAGGGCGGCCCGGAAGAGGGGGCCCGTGTAGAGGTCGACGAGGGCCGACACGACCACCCGCCGGTCTTCGCCCGCGCCCTCCGGGAACAGCGCGCGCAGGGCCGTGGAGCGTTCCTCTGCGACGTACTCGACGGCCGCCGTGAAGAGGTCCTCGCGAGTCGGGAAGTGGTGCTGGGCGGCGCCGCGGGAGACGCCGGCGCGTTCGGCGACCACCGAGACCGTCGAGCCCGCCCAGCCGTACTCGGCGAGACAGGCCACGGCGGCCTCCAGGAGCCGCTGCCGGGTGGCCCGGCTGCGGTCCTGCTTGGGAGCGCGGTCGCGTTCCGCCGTACTCACACCCATCGCGTGCTCACACCGTCCCTGAGGAGTCCGTCCCCGCGGGATCCGTCCATGCCGGATCCACCCACGCGGGATCCCGTCGTTCCAGGAAGGCCGTCATCCCCTCGCGGGCCTGCGGGGAGGCGAACAGCCGGGCCGAGAGCGCGGTGAGCTCGGCCGCGTCCCGGTCGAACGTCTCCAGCACCCTAGCCGTGAGCAGCCGTTTCGTCTCGGCCAGACCCTGCGGCGAGGACCGCCGCAGACCGTCAAGGACGGGTTCCAGTACGACGTCCACGTCCTCGCCCGCCGCGGTCAGCAGGCCGATGCGGGCGGCCTCGGGGGCGTCGAAGCGCTCGCCGGTCAGGTAGTAGCGGGCGAGTGCGCGGGGGTCGGTGCGGGGCAGCAGCGGCAGGGAGATGACCGCGGGGGCCACGCCGATCCGCACCTCGGTGAACGCGAACGTCGACGCGGTCGAGGCCGCCGCGATGTCACAGGCGCCGAGAAGGCCGAGGCCACCCGCACGCACGTGTCCCGTGACCCTGGCCACGACCGGCTTGGGCAGCTCGACGAGCTGCCGGAGCAGGCCCACCAGGGCGTCCGGGTGCGGCGGGTCCTTGAGGTCGGCGCCCGCGCTGAAGGTGTTGCCGGTGTGGGTGAGGACGATCGCGCGCACCTCGGCGTCCTTGGCGCAGTCCGTCAGCGCGTCCGCCAACTCGCCCACCAGGGCGGCCGACAGGGCGTTGCGGTTGGCCGGGGAGTCGAGCGTGAGGGTCTCGACGCCACGCGCGCGTGTCCGTCCGATCAGTGTCACAGGCGCTCCCTGAGTTCGCGGCGCAGGATCTTGCCGGAGGCGGCCCGCGGGACCTCCTTGATGAAGGTGACGTTGCGGACGCGCTTGTAGGGGGCGACGCGTTCGGCGACGTACATCATCACCTCTCCTTCGGAGAGGTCGAGGGCGGCTTCCTGGCGGACGACGTAGGCGTGCGGGACCTCGTTGCCGTCGTCGTTGTAGCGGCCGACGACCGCCGCGTCGGCGATGCCGAGGTGGGTGAGCAGCAGGGCCTCCAGTTCCGCGGGTGCCACCTGGAAGCCCTTGTACTTGATGAGCTCCTTGACCCGGTCGACGACGAACAGCCAGCCGTCGGCGTCGACATGGCCGACGTCGCCGGTGTGCAGCCAGCCGTCCGCGTCGATCATCGCGGCGGTGTCGTCGGGGCGGCCGAGGTAGCCCTTCATGACCTGGGGGCCGCGGATGAGGATCTCGCCGGGCTCGCCGATGTCGAGGTCCTTGTCGGGGTCGTCGAGGGTGACGATCCGCATCTCGGTGCCGGCGACGAGCTTGCCGACCGTGCCGGGCGGGGCCGCGTGCATGGCGTCGAGGGGGACGATGTGCGTGCCCGGGGACAGCTCGGTCATGCCGTAGGCCTGGCCGACGGGCGGCAGGCCGAGCCGCTGCGCGCAGGCGGCGGCGAGCTTGGCGTCCAGCGGGGCGGCGGCGCTGATGATGTACCGCAGCGACGACAGGTCGTACTGCTCGACCAACGGGTGCTTGGCCAGGGCCAGGACGATCGGCGGGGCCACGTACAGGCCGGTGATGCGGTGGTTCTGGATCGCCGCGAGGAAGCTGTCAAGGGTGAAGCGGGGCAGCACGACGACCGTGGCGCCCCGGCGCAGGGGCGCGTTCATGAGGGCGGTCAAACCGTAGATGTGGAAAAACGGCAGAACCGCGAGGATGCGTTGGCCGGGCCCGGTCGGGACGAGCGGGTCCATCTGGGCCAGATTCGTGGCGATCTGACGATGGGTCAGCATGACGCCCTTGGGTATCCCGGTCGTCCCCGAGGAGTACGGGAGGGCGGCCACGTCCTGCACCGGGTCGATGTCGACCTCCGGCTCGGGGGCGGTGGACGCCAGCATGTCGATGAGCGAGCGGTGCCCGGGCGCGCTGTCGCAGACCAGGATCTCCTCGACCCCGCCCGCGAGTTCGGCGGCCCGGCGAGCGGTCTCCAGGAGCGGTGACACGGTGATGATCCAGCGGGCCGCCGAGTCCGTCAGCTGCTTGCCGAACTCCTCGGGCGTGGACAGCGGGTGCACGGTGGTGACCGACGCCCCCGCGCGCGTGGCCCCGTAGAAGGCGGTCGGGAAGGCCACCGTGTTCGGGCTGTGCAGCGCGATCACATCACCCTTGCGCACGCCCGTCTCCACGAGCGCGGCGGCGATCCGCCGGTGGAACCGGTCCAGTTGCTCGTACGAGAGCGTGGTGCCGTCCGTGCCGTCGATCAGGGCGGGCGCGTCACCGAACCCGGTGGCCCCACCCAACACCGCCTCGTGGATGGGGAGTTCTACGGGGGTTACGTCTGCGTACTCGCTGCGGAACACGGTTCCTCCTCGCACGTCGTCGTGCCGGATCAGTACGACTTGGGCAGGCCCAGGGTCTGATGGGAGACGTAGTTGAGAATCATCTCCCGGCTCACCGGAGCAATACGAGCCACGCGCGAGGCGGTTATCAATGTGGCGAGCCCGAATTCACGGGTGAGGCCGTTGCCGCCGAGGGTGTGCACGGCCTGGTCGACCGCCCGCACACAGGCCTCTCCGGCCGCGTACTTCGCCATGTTGGCGGCCTCCCCCGCGCCGACGTCGTCCCCGGCGTCGTAGAGGTGGGCGGCCTTCTGCATCATCAGGCGGGCGAGTTCGAGATCGATGTGCGCCTGGGCGAGGGGGTGCGCGATGGCCTGGTGGGCGCCGATGGGGGTCTTCCAGACGGCACGCTCGCGCGCGTACTCGACGGCACGTGCGAGGGCGTAGCGGCCCATGCCGATCGCGAACGCGGCGGTCATGATCCGCTCGGGGTTGAGCCCGGCGAACAGTTGCAGCAGGCCCGCGTCCTCGTCGCCGACGAGCGCCTCGGCGGGCAGTCGTACGTCGTCCAGGGCGAGCTCGAACTGCTTCTCCGCGCCGTGCAGTTCCATGTCGATCTTCCGGCGCGTGAAGCCGGGCGCGTCCCGCGGGACGATGAAGAGGCAGGGCTTGAGGTTGCCCGTGCGGGCGTCCTCCGTCCGGCCGACGATCAGGGTCGCGTCCGCGATGTCGACGCCCGAGACGAAGACCTTGCGGCCGGTGAGGAACCAGTCGCCGGTGTCCGGGTCGCGGCGGGCGGTGGTGGTGATGCGGTGGCTGTTGGAGCCGGCGTCGGGTTCGGTGATGCCGAAGGCCATGGTGCGGGTGCCGTCCGCCAGCGCGGGGAGCCACTCCTGTTTTTGGTCCGCTGTGCCGAAGCGGGCGATCACCGTGCCGCAGATTGCCGGGGAGACGATCATCATGAGGAGGGGGGCGCCTGCGGTGCCGAGCTCTTCGAGGACGATTGAGAGTTCCGCTATGCCTCCGCCGCCGCCTCCGTATTCCTCGGGGAGGTTGACGCCGAGGTAGCCCAACTTGGCTGCTTCCAGCCAGAGTTCTTTGGGGTAGCCGCCGGAGTCGATGATGTCCGTCATGTAGTCGCGGCCGTAGCGTTTGCCGAAGGCGGCGACGGCGTTTCGGAGGGCCTTGTGTTCTTCGGATTCTATGTGGGTCATTCCGATTCCTTCGGGGTGCGGGTTGTGTGTGGCTGGTCGCGCAGTTCCCCGCGCCCCTAAGTTGGCTGCACTACTGCCAATAGAGAGCCTGGCTCTACCTGTTGGCCCGTCACGGCGTGTAGAGCCGTCAGTGTTCCTGTGACCGGGGCCTCGATCTTGTGCTGCATCTTCATTGCCTCCAGCCACAGAATCGGCTCGCCCGCCTGGACCGTTGCCCCTACCTCCAACCCCTCGGCGACCTTGACCACCGTGCCCGGCATGGGGGCCAGCAGGGAGCCGGGGGCCAGTTGGGTGGTCGGGAGGGGGAAGCGGGGTAGAGCGGTCAGCGCGGTCGTGTTCACGTAGACCTGGTCGCCGTACCTCGCGACCTCGAACTTCCGCCGCACACCGTCCACTTCGAGGACTACGAGGTCGGCGTCGGCATGTACCACCCGCACCCCGTCCGCGCTCAGGCCCTCCCTCGTGTGGCGGTAGTGGACCTCGTGCTCGGTGCCGTTCATCGCGTATCGCTTGATCTGGGGCTGTGACGCGAGGTTGCGCCAGCCGCCGCCGAAGCGGGAGCGGCCGTGGGCGTCGGCGAGGGCGGCGGCCAAAGGGGCGTGCGGGTCGGGTGTGGGCTCCGTGAGTGACGTGAGGTGGCGGTCGTAGAAGCCCGTGTCCATCTGCGCGGTCGTGAACTCCTTGTGGCGCAGGGAGCGTACGAGGAGGTCGCGGTTGGTGACCGGGCCGTGGACGGCCGTGTTCTCCAGGGCGCCGGCGAGTCTGCGGACGGCCTCCGTGCGTGTGGGTGCGTGGGCGACGACCTTGGCGAGCATGGGGTCGTAGTGGACGCCGATGTCGTCGCCGTCGGTGTAGCCGGTGTCGAGGCGGACGGAGTCCGGTACGGCGAGGCGGTGCAGGGTGCCGGTCTGCGGGGTCCAGTCGTGGGCCGGGTCCTCGGCGTAGAGGCGGGCCTCGATGGCGTGGCCGCGGGCGGGGGGTGGGGTGGTTTCGAGGGGCTCGCCCTCGGCGACTCGTAGTTGCAGGGCCACCAGGTCCACTCCGAACACGGCCTCCGTCACCGGGTGTTCGACCTGGAGGCGGGTGTTCATCTCCAGGAAGTGGGCCTTGCCGTCGGGAGCGACCAGGAACTCGACCGTTCCGGCGCCCTCGTAGGCGACCGCGCGGGCGGCGCGTACCGCCAACTCGTGCAGTTCCCGCGTCTGTTCCTCGGAGAGGCCCGGTGCCGGGGCCTCCTCGATCACCTTCTGGTGGCGGCGCTGGAGGGAGCAGTCCCGGGTACCGAGGGCCCACACCGTGCCGTGGGTGTCGGCGAGGATCTGCACCTCGACGTGGCGGCCGTCCTCCACGTAGGGCTCGACGAAGACCTCACCGTCGCCGAAGGCGCTCAGGGCCTCCGCGCGGGCGGCGGCCAACTCCTCGTCCAGGGCGGCCAGTTCGCGGACGATCCGCATACCGCGTCCGCCACCGCCCGCGGCCGCCTTGACCAGGACGGGCAGGTCGGCCTCGGTGACCTCCTTGAGCGGCTCCAGGCCCATCAGTTGCTTGGCGCGAGTCTTGGAGGCCATCGCCTCGATGGCCTCGGGGGGCGGCCCGATCCACACAAGTCCCGCGTCCAGGACGGCGCGTGCGAAGTCGGCGTTCTCGGAGAGGAAGCCGTAGCCGGGGTGCACGGCGTCGGCGCCCGCCGCGACGGCCGCCTTCACGATCAACTCGCCGCGCAGGTACGTCTCCGTGGGTGTGGACCCCGGCAGCCGTACGGCCGCGTCGGCCACGCGTGCGTGGAGCGCGTTCTCGTCCGCGTCGGAGTGCACGGCGACCGTGCGGATGCCGAGTTCACGGCAGGTGCGGAAGATCCGGCAGGCGATCTCGCCCCGGTTCGCCACCAGGACGGAAGCGATGGAATCACTCACTGGGACCTCACATCCGGAAGACGCCGAAGCCACCGCGCGCGCCCTCGTAGGGCGCGGTGTGGAGGGCGGACAGGCACAGGCCGAGGACGGTTCGGGTGTCGCGCGGGTCGATGACGCCGTCGTCGTACAGCCGCCCGGACAGGAACATCGGCAGCGACTCGGACTCGATCTGCTGCTCGACCATGGCGCGCAGGGCCGCGTCCGCGTCGTCGTCGTAGGGCTGGCCCTTCGCGACCGCGGACTGGCGGGCGACGATCGACAGGACGCCGGCGAGCTGCTGCGGGCCCATGACGGCGGACTTGGCGCTGGGCCAGGCGAAGAGGAAGCGCGGGTCGTACGCCCGCCCGCACATGCCGTAGTGCCCGGCCCCGTACGAGGCGCCCATCAGCACGGAGAGATGCGGTACGCGGCTGTTGCTGACCGCGTTGATCATCATCGCGCCATGCTTGATGATGCCGCCCTGCTCGTACTCCTTGCCGACCATGTAGCCGGTGGTGTTGTGCAGGAAGAGGAGCGGGATGTCGCGCTGGTTGGCCAACTGGATGAACTGCGCGGCCTTTTGGGACTCCTGGCTGAACAGCACCCCCTGCGCGTTGGCGAGGATGCCGACGGGATAGCCGTGCAGGGTCGCCCACCCGGTCACCAGGCTCGTCCCGTACAGCGGCTTGAACTCGTCGAAGTCCGAGCCGTCGACGATCCTGGCGACGACCTCGCGCGGGTCGAAGGGGACCCGCAGATCGCCCGGTACGACGCCGAGCAGCTCTTCCTCGTCGTACTTGGGCGGCGCGGCCGGACCGGGATCCTCGTACGCCTTGCGGTGGTTGAGGCGGGCCACCACGCGCCGTGCCTGGCGCAGCGCGTCCTGCTCGTCGACGGCGAAGTAGTCCGCGAGCCCCGACACGCGCGCGTGCATCTCGGCGCCGCCCAGCGACTCGTCGTCGCTCTCCTCGCCGGTCGCCATCTTGACGAGGGGCGGGCCGCCGAGGAAGACCTTGGCGCGCTCCTTGACCATGATGACGTGGTCGGACATGCCGGGGATGTAGGCGCCGCCGGCGGTGGAGTTCCCGAAGACGACGGCGACGGTCGGGATACCGGCGGCCGAAAGCCGGGTCAGATCACGGAAGATGGCGCCCCCGGGGATGAAGATCTCCTTCTGGGACGGCAGATCGGCCCCGCCGGACTCCACCAGGCTGATGCAGGGCAGCCGGTTGGCGAGCGCGATGTCGTTCGCCCGGAGGGCCTTCTTCAGCGACCAGGGATTGCTGGCTCCGCCGCGCACGGTCGGGTCGTTGGCGGTGATCAGGCACTCCACGCCCTCGACGACCCCGATCCCGGTGACGAGCGAGGCGCCGACGGCGTAGTCGCTGCCCCAGGCGGCCAACGGCGACAACTCAAGGAAGGGCGTGTCCGGATCGAGCAGCAGCTCGATGCGCTCCCGCGCGAGCAACTTGCCGCGCTTGCGGTGCCGTTCGACGTACTTGGGCCCGCCACCGGCCAACGCCTTCGCGTGCTCGGCGTCGAGGTCGGCGAGCTTGGCGAGGAGGGCCTCGCGATTGGCGCGGTAGTCGGGGCTGTTGATGTCCAGAGAGGAGTCGATGACCGTCACAGGAGGGCCTCCGGAATGTCCAGGTGGCGGGAGCGCAGCCACTCGCCGAGGGCCTTGGCCTGCGGATCGAAGCGGTGCTGGGCGGCGACGCCCGCGCCGAGGATTCCCTCGACGACGAAGTTCAGGGCGCGGAGATTGGGGAGCGGGTGCCGCACGACGGTCAAGTCGGCGGTCTCCGGCAGCAGTTCGCGGAACCGCTCGACGGTGAGGGTGTGCGCGAGCCACTGCCAGGCCTCGTCGGTCCGCACCCACACACCGACGTTGGCGTTCCCACCCTTGTCACCACTGCGGGCGCCGGCGACGAGGCCGAGGGGGGCGCGGCGGGTGGGGGTCGGGGGCGGCGGTTCGGGGAGCGGGGGCTGCGGCGGCTCTTCCAGTACGACGGTTTCGGGGGCCGGTGCCACCGGGATCCGTCGCCCGTCGGGGAGCACCGCCACGTGGGCTACGTCGCCCTGGGGAACGTACGCATCCTCGAAGACCCCGTAGGGCGAGCCCTTTCCGGGCGGGACGAGGACATGGAAGCCGGGGTAGCTCGCGAGGGCCAGTTCCACCGCCGCCCCGCTCAGCGCACGTCCGACCGCCCGCTCCTCCGGATCCCGTACGACGAGCCGCAGCAGTGCGCTGGCCGTCTCCTCGGTGTCGGCGTCGGGGCGGTCGGTGCGGGCCAACTCCCAGCGTGCGTCGGCGACTTTGGCGAGCGCGGGCTCCATCTGCTCGCGCACGAGGGCGGCCTTGGCCTCGATGTCGAGGCCGGTGAGGACGAAGGCGACCTCGTTGCGGAAGCCGCCGAGGCGGTTGAGGCCGACCTTGAGGGTGGGCGGCGGGGCCTCGCCGCGCACGCCGTCGACGCGGACGCGGTCCGGGCCGTCCTGGGTGAGGGAGATGGTGTCGAGACGAGCGGTGACGTCGGGGCCGAGGTACCGGGCGCCCTGGGTCTCGTACAACAACTGGGCGGTCACCGTGCCGACGTCGACGAGGCCGCCGGTGCCGGGGTGTTTCGTGATGACGCAGGTGCCGTCCTCGTGGATCTCGGCGAGGGGGAAGCCGGGGCGTCGGAGGTCTCCGGGAGCCTTGGCGAACTTCTCGGCGAAGAAGGCGTAGTTGCCGCCGGTGGCCTGGGTCCCGCACTCCAGCACGTGCCCGGCGACGACGGCGCCCGCGAGGCGGTCGTACTCCCCCGGCTGCCAGCCGAAGTGGGCGGCGGCGGGACCGGTGACCAGGGCCGCGTCCGTCACACGCCCGGTGACGACGATGTCCGCGCCCTGCCGCAGGCACTCGGCGATACCGAAGCCGCCGAGGTAGGCGTGGGCGGCGAGGCTGCCGGGGTGGGCGGCGGTGAGGTCGTCGCCCTCGACGTGGGCGACACGAACGGGGATGCCGAGCCGGTCGGCCAACTCCCTTACTCGGACCGCGAGTCCGGCCGGATTGAGCCCACCGGCATTGCTGACGATCTTCACCCCGCGCTCGTGGACGAGGCCGAGGCACTCCTCCAACTGGCGCAGGAAGGTACGGGCGTAGCCGCCGGACGGGTCCTTGAGCCGGTCCCGTCCCAGGATCAGCATGGTCAGTTCGGCGAGGTAGTCGCCGGTGAGGACGTCCAGTTCGCCGCCGGTGAGCATCTCGCGCAGGGCGTCGAAACGGTCGCCGTAGAAGCCGGAGGCGTTGCCTATGCGGAGAGGGCGAACCTCAGGCGCAGTCACTGGCCGGTTCCCTTCGGGGAGGAACCCTTCGGGGCGCGGCCGGGTCCTGGCGGCCCTGCGAAGGCCTGGGCGAGGTCGAGCCAGCGGTCGGCGTCGGGGCCGTCGGCGTGCAGGGCGAGGTCGGTGCGGTGGGCACGCTGGGTGACGAGGAGGCAGAAGTCGAGGGCGGGGCCGGTGACGCGGTCGGTGGCGTCCTCGGGGCCGTAGACCCACAAGTCCCCCGAGGGCGCGACGAGTTCGATCCGGAACTCCTCGAACGGCGGCTGCGCTCCATTCACGCCGAACGCGTAGTCCCGAGTCCGGACGCCGAGCCGGACGATGTGCCGGAGCCGGTCGGTGGGGGTGCGGTCGACACCGAGCGCCTCGGCGACATCTCCGCCATGGGCCCAGGTCTCCATGAGGCGGGCGGTGGCCATGGAGGCGGTGGCCATGGGCGGCCCGTACCAGGGGAATCGGGCACCGTCGGGAGCGGCGCGCAAGGCGTTGTCCAAGGCCTCACGCCCTGCCCGCCAGTCCGCGAGCAACTGCGCCGGTGCCTTCCCGGCCCCCTCCTCCGCCCCGTTGTCGACGAAGTCGCCGGGTTCGGCCAGGGCCTTCTCGACCTCACGGGAGAAGGCCTCCCGGTCGGTCACGGCCAGCACGGAGTGGTGATCGGTCCAGGCGAGATGCGCGATCTGGTGAGCGACGGTCCAGCCGGGGGCGGGGGTCGCGAGCGCCCAGCGTTCCGCGGGCAACTCGGCCACGAGCGCGTCGAGTTCCTCGCTCTCCGCGCGCAGGTCGTCGATGACGGGCGTGGGGTCGGCCATGGGAGGAGCATGGCAGCGACGCCAGAAACAATCAAGCGTGCTTGTATTGATTTGATTTTCCACAACTCAAGTACCGGTGCGCGACGTCTTGGCTACGCTCGGTGATGGGAGGTGGTGGTGACTGTGGCCAACATGCGGGAGCTCGACCCCAGCGCGTCGCCGTTGGATTACTACGGGTATGAGCTGCGCCGGCATCGGGAGGCGGCGGGGCTGACGCTGGCGCAACTGGGCTCGATCGTCTTCTGTTCGGGATCACTGATCGGGCAGATCGAGACGACGCTGAAGGTGCCTACGCGGGAGTTCTCCGAACGGGTTGACGCGGGGTTGGGGACGGACGGGACGTTCTCTCGGCTGGTTGGGCTGGTGCTGCGGAGTCAGTTGCCGAACTGGTTTCAGCCGTATGCGGACATGGAGGCGAAGGCGGCCTACATCTCCAGTTTTCAGGCCCAGTTGGTGTACGGCCTGCTCCAGACACCCGCGTACGCTCGCGCGGTGCTCGGCACGCGGGACGAAGGCAACATCGACGGCAAGGTCGCAGCTCGGCTGGACCGCCAGCGGATCCTGGATCGGGACGAACCGCCCGTGATGTGGGTGGTGTTGAGTGAGGCGGTGCTGCATCAGGGGGTGGGTGGCCGGGAGGTCATGCGCGAGCAACTGGCGCACATCCTGGCGATGCAGAAGCGGCGGTGGCTGGAGATCCAGATCCTCCCGTTCAGCGCGGGAGCGCACACGGGCCTGATGGGTTCCTTCAACCTTCTGCGCTTCGCCAACGACCCCGACATCGTCTACACCGAGGACTTCGTGCAGGGGCACATGACGGCCAATCCGGAAGCCGTCAAGGAGGGTTCGGTCCGTTACGATCATCTACAGGCCGCCGCGCTCTCCGTTGACGACTCGGCGGCTCTGATCGCCCGTGTGATGGAGGAGCGGTATGGCAACCAACCGGAACCTGACGGGCGCGACCTGGCGTAAGTCGTCGTACAGCGGGGACACCGGGGGCGACTGCGTCGAGTGCGCGCCCCTCGGCTCCGCCACCTGGCACAAGTCCTCTTACAGCGGAGACACCGGAGGTCAGTGCATCGAGGTCGCCGACCTCACCCCCCACATAGCCGTCCGCGATTCCAAGAACCCCTCGGCCGGGGTCCTCGCCCTCACCCCTGTCGCCTTCACCGCCTTCGTTCGCGGTATGCGTCAGGACGTTGGTGACGGCGCATAGTGACGGGCAAGATCCGTGGCGAGGTCGCGGAGGTGAGCCCTCGCTTCGGTGGGGCCGTGCACGGTGATGGCGCTTCCGAACGGCAGTAGTGCTCGCACGTCCTCCAGATGCGGGAAGCGGATCGTCACCTTGCGGCCGGGGGCGGATTCTTCCTGGTCGTCCGGGACGAGTCGTAGGCCGAAGATCCGTTGCGCCCGCTCGAACTGGGCCTGGTCGATGGTGGCGCTGACCTCTATCGCATGGCTGCGCTCCCACTGGTCAACGAGCGCTGCGGCGACGGTTGCCAGGGTCTGGTTCTCGCGGATCCGTCGTGGCTGGTCGACTTCCTTCCACGTCGTGATCCGTTCGAGTCGGTACATCCGTGGCACTCGGGCACGGTCGGCGACGAGGTACCAGTTGCCGGCCTTGGCGAACAGCCCGTAGGGATCCACGACCAGGTCGCGCGGGCGTGGCTCGCGTGGGCTGTCGTACTCGATCCGTAGCCGGCGGCCTCGCCGCACCGGGCCGATCAGCGAAGCCGGGGTCGTGCCGGAAGCTCGTGTCTGACGCCAGGGACGGCTGTCCACGTGCACCACGTCGGTGAGCGGCAGGAGTTCAAGGACTCGGCGTGGCTGTGCGGCGGCGATCTTGGCGAGCGCGCGGCGAGTTTCGGCCGATGCGTCGAGCTCCGCACGCTGCTTCTCGTCCAGCCCGGTGAGCGACAGGTGATCACGCTCGCCCGGAGTGAGGCGCGTGAGGTCGAGTCCGGACCCCGGCAGCATGGTCACGCCTCCGAGGCGGCCCCGGTGTGCGGTCACCGGCAGACCGGCGTCGCGGAGCCAGTTCAGGTCTCGGGTGATGGTGCGAAGGGACACCCCGAGCGCCGAGGCGAGTTCCTGTGTGGTCACGGCGTCCCTCGATTCGAGGAGCAGCATCAGGCTGAAGAAGCGATCCGGGGTCACACCCCGATTTTCTCCGGGAATCGCGACAGGATGCGGCGCATATCCCGGTCAGGCTGGTGGCTGCATACCTCCGACCTGCGAGAAGGAACAACCATGACCAGATCCGTCGTGTCCATCGTCTACGTGAACGACGCTCCCGCCGCAGCCCGCTTCTACGGCGAACTCCTCGGCATGAGCCCCTCGTTCGAGACGTCGGGATACATCACCTTCGCCCTCGGGCCAGGCGCCGACCTCGGTCTGTGGTCCGGCCAGTTCGAGGATCTGTCACCGGACGTCCCGCGCACCAGTGAGGTGTGTCTGGCCATCGGCGGTGGACCCGACGAGCTCAACACGATCTTCGAGCAGTGGAATTCGAAGGGGGTCACGATCCTGCGCGAGCCGCATGACGCGGGGTTCGGGCTGACCTTCCTCGCCGCCGATCCTGACGGGAACCGTATCCGCGTCGCACCGCGGGGCTGAACGGCCAGGCCCTGCCGCGAAATTCGCGCGCATCCCCGCCTTGCCCCGCAGTACCGTCCCCCGATGGTCTATGACGACGGTTACTTCGGGGAGTCCGTGGCGGCGGCGTACGACGAGTCGTCGGCGGAGATGTTCGAGGCGGACACGGTGGAGCCGGCCGTGGATGTGCTGGTGGGGCTGGCCGGGGGCGGGCGGGCCTTGGAGTTCGGGGTCGGGACCGGCCGTATCGCGTTGCCGTTGGCGCGGCGGGGTGTCGAGGTGCACGGGATCGATCTGTCCCGGGCGATGGTGGCGCGGCTGCGGGAGAAGCCCGGGGGCGCGGAGATCGGGGTGACGATCGGGGACTTCGCGACCAGTACCGTGGACGGCGAATTCGCGGTCGCCTACCTCGTGTTCAACACGCTCATGAACCTGACGACCCAGGACGCCCAGGTGGACTGCTTCCGCAACGCCGCCGAGCATCTGGTGCCGGGCGGCTGCTTCGTCGTAGAGGTGATGGTTCCCGATCTGCGGCGGCTGCCGCCCGGGCAGGACACGGTGCCGTTCCATGTGGGCGAGCGCCGGCTCGGGTTCGACACGTACGACGTCGGCACCCAGGCGATGAGTTCGCACCACGTCAGGATCGACGGGGACGGGCGCGCCTCCTACTTGTCCGTCCCGTTCCGGTACGTGTGGCCCGCCGAGTTGGATCTGATGGCCCGGCTGGCCGGGATGCGGTTGCGGGACCGGTGGGAGGACTGGGCGCGGACGCCGTTCACGAGTGAGAGCCGGCGGCATGTGTCGGTGTGGGAGAAGGTCGCCGATTGATTCCGGCGGGCTCCCGCCGAGGGCGGCCTACTCCACCGGCAGCGGCACCTTCCCCCGCCGCCCCACCTGCGTCCGCACCGCCCCCATGCTCGCCACCACCACCAGCGCGATCGCGGCCGCCTGCACCGCGGACAGCGCCTGGTTCAGGATGAGGAATCCCGCCGTGGCCGCGAGGGCCGGTTCGAGGCTCATGAGGATGGCGAAGGTGGAGGCGGGGAGGCGGCGGAGGGCGAGGAGTTCGAGGGTGTAGGGGAGGACCGAGGACATGATCGCCACCGCCGAGCCGAGCGCGATCGTCACCGGGTCCAGGAGTTTTGCCCCCGATTCCGCGACCCCGAGCGGCAGCATCAGCAGCGCCGCCACCCCCATGGCCAGCGCCAATCCGTCCGCCTGCGGGAACCGTCGGCCCGTCCGTGCGCTGAAGATGATGTACGTCGCCCACATCGCGCCCGCGCCCAGCGCGAAGGCGACTCCGGCCAGGTCGAGGTCGCCGAAGCCTCCGCCGCCCAGCAGGAAGACGCCGGCCAGGGCCAGCCCGGCCCAGACGAAGTTGATCGCCCGGCGGGAGGCGAAGACGGACAGCGCCAGGGGGCCCAGGACTTCGAGGGTGACCGCCGCGCCCAGCGGGATGCGGGCCGCGGCCTGGTAGAAGAGGCCGTTCATCGCGCCCATGGTGACGCCGAAGACGATCACCGTGCCCCAGTCGGTGCGGGAGTGGCCGCGCAGGCGGGGGCGGCAGATCACGAGGAGGACGACGGCCGCCGCGAGCAGGCGCAGGGTCACTACACCGAGCGCGCCCGCCCTCGGCATCAGATTCACCGCGAGCGCGGCCCCGAACTGCACGGAGACACCGCCCGCCAGCACCAGGCCCACGGGGCCGAGGGAGCCACGGCGGTGCGCGGTCGCTTCGCCGGACACTGATGCGGGCGCGGAAGAGGTGGTGGCTGTGCTGGGGGTGGTCACGGGCGGTCCTGGGGCTCGGCTCGGCAGTTCGGGGTACGTCCATCATGGTGCACTGTCGAGTCCAGGGTAGTGGACCTCGTCAGGCGTGAAAACCCATTATGGAACTGTCCTGAATGCTGGACGCGGCCCTCATGATCAGATGCCGGGCCAGGGCACCTCGTCGCGGAATAGAGGGCGGCCGTCGGAGAGGGTGGTCGGGACCGTCCCGTACTCGTATCCCACGGGTACTCCATAGTCGGCGTACCCGTCATACCCGTAGGCACCGTAGGCAGCCTGCACTGGCACGGGCACCGGCTCCTGCGCGAACAGCGGCAGCCTCAACTCCCCTGTGTCCATCACCGCGTTGTTCTGCGAACGGTGGAGACGGGAGTACGCCCCGCCCCACGCGAGCAGCTCCTCGTGGCGGCCCGTCTCCACGATCCGGCCGCCGTCGACGACCAGGATGCGGTCGGCGTCGGGGGCGAGGTTGAGGTCGTGGGTGATCATGATGGTGGTGCGGCCGGCCATCAGGCGGCGCAGGGGCTTCACCACCCGGCGGGCGGCGATCGCGTCGAGGCCGGTGGTCGGTTCGTCGAGGACCAGGACCGGGGCGTCGCGCAGGATCGCGCGGGCGATGGCGAGGCGTTGGAGCTGGCCGCCGGAGAGGCGGGCGGTGCCCGGGTCGATCCTGGTGTCGTAGCCGGCGGGGAGCTTGACGATGAAGTCGTGCGCGTCGGCCGCCCGCGCCGCGTCCTCGATCGCCTGCTCGCTGGCGCCGGGCCGGCCGCAGGCGATGTTCGCGCGGACGGTGTCATGCAGGACGAGGGTCTCCTGCGGGAGCAGGGTGACGTATTCGCGGAGGCGGGCGAGCGGGAACTCGCGCAGGGGGACGCCGTCCAGGCGGATGTCGCCGGCATCGGGGTCGTAGAAGCGGAGCAGGAGCTTGGACACCGTGGACTTGCCGGCGCCGCTCGGGCCCGTGACGATGACCAACTCGCCCTGGTTGACGGTGAAGGAGAGGTCCGAGAGGGCGGTGCTGTCGGCGCCGGGGTAGGTGAAGGAGACGCCCGTCACCTCGACCGTGCCGTCGGGGCGGCCGACGTCCGCGCCGCGCCGGGGGTCGGCGACGGAGGGGCGTACGTCGAGGATCTCGATGAGGCGTTCCGCGCCCGCCGTCGCCGCGGTGATCGTGAGGCCGAGCTGGGCCAGGCCGCGCACGGGCGGGTAGAGGTAGCCCAAGAAGGCGGCGAAGGCGAGGAGTTGGCCCAGCGTCATGCGGCCGGTGGAGATCTCCCAGGCGCCGATGCCGATCACCGCGAGGACGCACACCGTCTCGATGACGGCGACGAGTTGCTCGTACGCCTCGTTCAGGCGCGTCGAGCGGACCGAGGCGCGGAACCAGGCGGTCGCCTCCTCGTGCAGCCGTCGGCGCTCCGCGTCCCGGCGGTCGTAGGCCTGGGTCAGCACGATGTTGCCGAGGGACTCCTCGACCACGGAGGTGATCGCGCCGTCCGCGACCCGGCCCTCGCGGGAGACGTCCTTGATGGAGCCGGAGAAACGGCGGGCCGCCAGCCAGAACAGCGGCGCGAGCACGAAGGTGGCGGCGGCCAGGTCCCAGCGCAGCCAGAACGCGGCGGCGGCGTAGAAGATCGCGGAGAAGAGCGCGGAGGCGGTGCCGACGACGCCGGACACCACGAGTGTCTCGATCGCCTCGACGTCGCTCGTCAGACGGGACAACAGGTCGCCCTGGCGGTGCCGTTGGAAGAAGTGCGGGGGCAACTGCTGTACGTGGTCGAAGACATGCTCGCGCAGCCGCATCACGAAGCGTTCGGTCGCCCAGGCGGCGAGGGAGTTGCCGGCGTACGCGACGACCGCGCCGACGATCGCCGCGCCCAGCCATTTGACGGCCGGGCTCCAGAACGCGCTCAGCGACCCCTTCGCCAGGGCGCGGTCGGTGAGGTCACCGAAGAGCAGGATCGCCTCGGTCTCGGCGAGTGCGGCGAGCACCGTGCAGACCCAGACGAGGACCAGCCAGCGTCGCAGACCGCGGGTCAGCGGCCAGAAGCGACGGAAGGCGGTACGGGCGGGAATGGTGGGAGTTTCATAGCTTTCATCGTCCTCATATTCGAGGTCGGATGCTTCCTCGCCCATTTCACATTCCCTCCGCTTTCCATCGCTCCCGAGCACCGGAATCAATTATTCGATCCGGTTCGAATTCAGGAAAGAAAAGAGGGCCGACTGCGTGGGTCGGCCCTCCTCCTACCGCCGGATCAGCTGTCCTGGCCGGGCAGCGGCTTCGGCAGCGGCTTCGGCTGGTGCTTCTTCCGCGGCTTCGGGGGCGGGGGCGGGAGCTGCTTCGACTTGGGCTTCGGGGGCAGCGGGGCGAGCTTCTTGAGGCTCATTCCGGACTCCTAGGGTTGTGCAGTGGTTATTGCGTCAAAGTCGAGCGTGTTACCGCCCGGGGAATTCCCGACACCCAGGAACCTACACGCCTCCACACCCAAGGACCGGCAAAGTCAGCGACCGAACGGCAAACAACCCCTGTGAAAACCTTGGCATTCCCTGAGAGCGGGCGCCGGACCTGAGAATCCCCTTATGAACCTGAGAGGAGCCTTATGATCGGCGGGCCATGTAGAGCTCCAGCGCCTTGTGCAGCACCCGGCTCAGCGGGAAGTCCCACTCCCCGAGGTACTCGATCGCCTCGCCGCCCGCGCCCGCCTTGAACCGCAGCAGCCCCAGCAGGTGGTTGGACTCCTCCAGAGTGTCGGTGATGCCCCTGAAGTCGTATACGGAGGCGCCGAGTTCATGGGCGTCGGTCATCATGCGCCACTGCATGGCGTTGTTGGGCTGGACCTCGCGCTTGCGTGCGGTGGAGGCGCCGTAGGAGTACCAGACGTGGTCGCCGACGGTCAGCATCGTGGCCGCGGCGAGTACGTCGCCGTCGTGGTGGGCGAGGTAGAGGCGCATCCGGTCGGGGTCCTCGGTGGTGAGGGCGGTCCACATGCGCTGGAAGTAGGGCAGCGGGCGCGGGATGAACCGGTCCCGCCCGGCGGTCTCGGCGTACAGCTCGTAGAAGGCAGGCAGATCCTCGTAGCCACCCCGGACGACCGTCACGCCCGCCTTCTCGGCCTTCTTGATATTGCGCCGCCACTGCTGGTTGAGGCCGCGCCGGATGTCCTCCAACGACCGCCCGGCGAACGGCACTTGGAACACGTACCGTGGCTGCCCGGCGGCGAAGCCGTCCTCACCGCCCGGTTCGGCCTGCCGCCACCCCGAGCCGCGCAGCCGTTCGCCGATCTCGGCGGCCCCCGGTTCGTACGAGGTCGGCTCGGCGTCCCGCAGCCGGTGGGCGTCCGGGTCGGCGATCGCCGCCTTCACCGCGTCCGCGCTCCAGCGGCGTACGACGACGGGCGGGCCCATCTTCACCGAGAAGGCGCCCTGCCCCTTCAGGTACGCGAGCATCGGCGTCAGCCACCGCTCGACGAGATCGGGCGCGGCCCAGTCGATCAACGGCCCCTCGGGCAGATACGCGAGATACCGCTTCACCCTCGGCAACGGCCGGTACAGCACCAGCCCCGCCCCCACCAGCCGACCACCCTCCTCGAACCACCCCAGACTCTCCGCCCGCCAGTCCGGCTTCACCTCGCCCCAGGAGGGGAGTTGCATGTGACTGGCGGCGGGGAGGGTCGCGACGAAGGCGAGGTGTTCTTCGGGGGTGATGGGCCGGAGGTGGAGGGCGGTCACGGGCGGGACTCCTTACGGTGACGGAGTCCGTCAGCCTACGAGGCTGTCTCCGGGACGCGGTTCGCCGCTCTCAGGGACCCGGCTCCGCCCTCAAGGGCACCGCTCCCCCCTCCTGACCACCGTCACCGCCACCAGCGTCGTGACCGCATGCGTGCCAGGACCCGGGAGTTGGGAGCACACCCTCCAGTTGTTCGTGAGGAATGGGGTGCGGTCCTCGTGGGTGGCGTCCTGGGACTCGATGCGGTGGAAGCCTTCCGCGCGGGCCCGGGCCTGGGCGTCGGACAGGGTGAGGCCGCGGAGGTCGGGCAGGGTTGCGCGGTTGGTCCTGTTGTGGTTCGACAGGGCCACCAGTGCGACGACGATCGCGACGGCGAGCACCGCGCTGCCTCTGCGCATGGCTCACTCCTGACGTGCGGGCTCAGTGGGTCGGGGTGAAGTCGGCGTCCCTGGGGGTGGGTTCGGGGGAAGACGAGGGCGGGGTGTCGAGCTTCTCGCCCTCGATGTCGACGTGCGGCAGGCGCCGGTCCAGCCAGGCGGGCAGCGACCAGGCCCGCTGGCCGAGCAGGGCGAGGACCGCGGGCACGATGGTCATGCGGACCACGAACGCGTCGAAGATCACCGCCACCGCCAGTCCCAGGCCGAGCGACTTGATCATGGCGTCGGCGCCGCCGACGAAGCCGCCGAAGACACCCGTCATGATCAGCGCGGCCGCGATGACGACCTTGCCGCTGTGCCGGAAGCCCTCGGTGATCGCGGTGCGCGAATCGGCGCCGTGGACGTACGCCTCCCGGATCCTGGTGACGAGGAAGACCTGGTAGTCCATGGCGAGGCCGAAGACGATGCCGACCATGAGGATCGGCATGAGGCTCATGACCGGACCGGTGGTCTGCAGGCCGAACAGGTCCTTGAACCAGCCCCATTGGAAGACCGCGACCACCACGCCGAGCGAGGCCAGGACGGACAGCAGGAAGCCGAGCGCCGCCTTGAGCGGCACCAGGATCGAACGGAAGACGAGGATCAGGACCAGGAAGGCCAGACCGACCACCAGCGCCAGGTACGGCACGATCGCGGCCGAGAACTTCGCGGCGACGTCGATGTTCATCGCGGTGGTGCCACTGACCAGGGCCTGCGCGCCGGTGGCGGTCCGCACGTCCTCGGCCTGGTCGCGGATGGTCTGGACGAGGTCCTTGGTCGCCTCGCTCGACGGAGAGCTCTTGGGGACGACCGTGACCATCGCGGTGTCACCGGCGGGGTTGTAGGTCGCCGGAGTGACGGCGGCGACGTCCCTCAAGTCCTTGACCTTGCCGTCGAGTTGACCGACCGCGGTCTTCGTGACCGCCGGATCGCCGCCGCTGACGACGAGCATCAGCGGGCCGTTGAACCCGGGACCGAACGACTCGGCGAGCAGGTCGTAGGCCTTGCGCTCGGTGGTGGAGGTGGGCTTGGAGCTGTCGTCGGGCAGGCCCAGTTCGAGCCGGGTCGCGGGCAGCGCGATCACACCGAGGCCGAGGACCGCGAGGACCAGGACCTTCCAGGGGCGGCGCAGGACGAAGACCGCCCAGCGCTCCGCCGCCGGCGGCCTCGGGGCAGTGCCCTTCGTACGGGCGGGCTTCCGGCTCGAACCACGCCCCAGGACCCGTTCCGGCGCGAAGGCCAGCAGCGCCGGGACCAGCGTGATGGCGACCAGGACCGCGACGACGACCGCACCGGCGCCCGCCAAGCCCATGGCCGTGAGGATGGGCAGGTTCACCACGGCCAGGCCGGCCAGCGCGATGACGACGGTCACCCCGGCGAAGACCACCGCGGAACCGGCGGTGCCGTTCGCCCGGGCCGCGGCCTCGCGGGCATCGTGCCCCGCGGCACGTTCGGAGCGGTAGCGGGAGACGATGAACAGGGCGTAGTCGATGCCCACCGCGATCCCCAGCATGGTCGCCAGCGCCGACGTGCTGCTGTTCAGGTCGAGCGCGGCGGTGAGCGCGGTGAGCGCGCCCATGGTGAGGCCGACGCCGACCACCGCGGTCAGCAGCGGCAGACCGGCCGCGATGAACGAGCCGAAGGTGATCACCAGGATCAGCGCGGCGAGCACGAACCCGATCGCCTCGGAGGAAGCGGCCTCCTCGGCGGGCGCCAGCGCGCTGCCGGACGCCTCGACGGTCAGACCCTCCCCGCGCGCGGTGTCGAGGGCGTCGTCGAGACGGTTGTGGTCGGCGTCGGTCAGATCGGCGGCCTTGGCCTTGTAGGTGACCTGCGCGTAGCCGGTCGTACCGTCCGCGCTGATGGTCTTGGCCACGAACGGATCCGCGACCGACGCGACGCGCGGCGAGGACTCCTTCAGCTCGCGCAGCAGCGAGCCGACCTCGGCCCGCGGACCGCTGTCGGCCAGCTTCTGCCCGTCGGGCGCCCGCACCACGACCCGGGCGCTCGCCCCGTCGGCGTTGGCCGCGGGGAACTTCTCGTCGAGCACGTCGTACGCCTTCTGCGCCTCGATGCCGGGCAGGGTGACGTTCGAGTCGCCGCCCCCGCCACTGGCTCCCGCCGCCGCGGCGCCCGCGATGCCCAGTACGACCGCCCAGAGCAGCAGGGTCAGCCAGCGGCGCCGGAACGCGCCGCGCCCGAGCCGGTGCAGAAATGTAGCCATGAGAAAGACAACTCCGTACGTCAAGAACGAGAGGAGGACGGGAGAACAGGAAGGGAACGGGAGAACAGGAGGGGAACGCGAGGAACAGGAGAAGGACGGGAAGCGGTACGAGGACGGGAAGGGGGGCGGGGTCCGGGCCGCTCACCCGGGACCCCGCCGAGGTGCCGGGCACCGTCCCCACAGGCCGCGGCACACACCCCTGGACCACCCCGCGCACCCGGCCCGGCGAAGGGGTCCGGACGCGGTCCGTCGTCGTCGACGGTCGGGGTGGGGCACCGGCGCCGGGGGAACGCCCGTGCCCGTCAACCATGCTGCGGCGGGCCGCGGCGGCCGGGCGTCAGACCTGGGGACGTACTGGGGCGGGCCGTGTCGGCCATCCGGCCGACACCACGGGAGCGGTCCCGCTCCTTAGGCTGGCCGCGTGGACTGGAAGTTTCCGTTTTCGACCGGTATCCGGCGGGTCATCTCCGCCGCCGCGGTGGTCTCCCTGGGACTGCTGTGGGCGGCCGACATCCTGGTGCTGGTGTTCGTGACCGAGCCGCCGATCGCGCCCACCACGTGGCTGCCGGTGTTCGTCACGGGTCCGCTGGCCGCGCTCGCGGTGCCCGACGCCCGCTACCCGATGTCCCTCCCGGCCCGGGCCCTGGGGGTGTCGGCCCTGTCCTTCACGGTCAGCGTCGTATGCCTGTTCGCGCCGGTGAGCGGGACGGACATCGGCTACCTGGAGGACTTCGCGCTGCTGTGCCTGATCATCCGGGCGATCGCCCAGATCCATCCCGTCCGGCCCATGATGTGGACCGTCGCCGCCCTGGCCGTCGCCATGGAGATGCAGACACTGCGCACCCGGACGCTGGACGGCTTCGTCGCGGGCAGCTACGTGGCCACGATCATGCTCTCGCTGGGCATCGCCATGGGCTGTGTGGTCCGCGCGACCGAGGCCCGCCGGCAGCGCGCGGTGCAGGACGTGCGGCAGGCCGAGCGGCTGGCGCTGGCCCGGGACCTGCACGACCTGATCGCCCACCACATGACAGGCATCATCGTGCAGGCCAACGCGGCCAGGACCGTCCACAGGAGCGCGCCCGAGAAGGTGGAACCGGCCCTGGACGCCATCGCCCGGTCCGGCACCGAGACCCTGGAGTCGATGCGGCGGCTGGTACGCGTGCTGCGCGAGGAGGGCCATCAGGCGCTGCGGCCGGGCGACCTCCTCGCCGAACTCGGGGATCTCGTCGGCGAGTTCGGCCGGAACAGGCCGTCCGACGCCCCGGCGGCCCGGCTGGAGGCGAGCGCCGCGGCCCGTACGAGCCGGTTCAGCCCGGAGGTCGAGTCGACCGTGCTGCGGGTGGTCAGGGAGGCCCTCACCAATGTGATGCGGCATGCGCCCGGCGAACGGGTCACCGTACGTCTGGACGCCGACCCGGAGTGGTTGCGGGTGACGGTGACCAACAGCGCGCGCCTCCACCCGGCGGGCCACTCGGCGGACCATCCGGCGGGCGGCCGCGGCGGTTTCGGCCTGATCGGTCTGCGCGAACGCGTCGAGGCCCTCGACGGCACGTTCTGGGCCGGTGGCGCGGGCTCCGGCCAGTGGGAGGTACGGGCTAGCCTGCCCCGCGTCGTCACGGACGCCGGTCCCGCGATGTGACCAAGGCCGCCCGCCCGGGTCCGCACACCGAGGTCACCTCACTCCCCCTCCCCCTCCCCCTCCAGCCCCTCCGCCAACACCTCCGCCAGATGCCGCCCCCGCACCCCACCCACCTGCTCCAACTGCGTACGGCACGAGAAGCCGTCCGCCAGGACCACCGCGTCGGCCCCGGACTCCCGTACCGCAGGCAGCAGTTGGTCCTCCGCGCAGGCCACGGACACCTCGTAGTGGCCGGCCTCGAAGCCGAAGTTGCCCGCCAACCCGCAGCACCCGCCGCTCAGTTCACCGGTCAGGCCCGCCGCGGCGCGCACCCGGCGGTCGGCCGCGTCGCCCAGGACCGCGTGCTGGTGGCAGTGGGTCTGGCCGGTGACCGGGCGGTCGAGGCGGGGCGGGGTCCAGTCGGGGGCGAGGCGTTCGAGGGCCTCGGCGAAGGTGAGGACCCGGGCGGCGAGGCGGGCGGCGCGCGGGTCGTCGTGGAGCAGTTCGGGGAGGTCGGTGCGGAGGGCGGCGGCGCAGCTGGGTTCCAGGACGACGACCGGCGTCGGCTCCGCCCCGTCCACCTCCGGGAGCAGGAAGGGCTCCATCAGGTCCAGGGTCTGCCGCAACACCTCGCGGGCGCGGTCGAGTTGACCCGTCGAGAGGTACGTCAGTCCGCAGCAGACCCGGCTCCGGCGGCGCCCGAGCGGCGAGGGCACGCTGATGCCCCGCATCTCGCCGTCGGCGGACCGGTGCACGCGCAACGGTCGCGTCGGCGGCTCCGTGACGAGGACTCCCGCCGCCTCCAACACCCGTACGGCCGCCCGCCCGACCTCCGGCGAGAGGTGTTCCGTGAAGGTGTCGGGCCACAGGACGGCCATCGTCCGGGGGACGCCGGGCCGACCGCCCGCCCGCACCTCGTCCCGCCACGTCCGCACCCGTTTCCTGAACCGCCGCCGCAGCCACCGGCTGAACGTCTCCCTCGCCACCCGCGGGATCCCCCGCTCCGGCGCGATCCCGCCCAGCCGCTTCGCAGTCCACGCCAACGGCCGTACGGAAGCGAGGGCGTTGACGACCGGCGCGGTGCGCGTACGGTCCACCCAGCGCAGCCAGACCGGCAGCCACCCCATGCTGTAGTGGGCGGCCGGACGGCGCCGACCGGCGTAGTGGTGGTGCAGGAACTCCGCCTTGTACGTGGCCATGTCGACCTCGACCGGGCAGTCGGAGCGGCACCCCTTGCAGGACAGACACAGATCGAGCGCGTCCCGCACCTCCTCGGACCGCCAGCCGTCCGTCACCACCTCACCGGCGAGCATCTCGTGCAGCAACCGGGCACGCCCACGCGTGGAGTGCGTCTCGTCGCCGGTGGCCCGGAAGGACGGGCACATGACGGCGGACCCGGTCACCGACGTCGTACGGCACTTCGCGACCCCCACACAGCGGCGGACCGCCGCCGAGAAGTCGCCGCCGTCCTGCGGGTAGCCGAAGGCGACGTCGACCGGTTCGCGGGGCAGGACGGCGAAGCGGAGGTTGGCGTCGAGGGGAGCCGGGCGGACCAGCATGCCGGGGTTGAGGAGGTCGTCGGGGTCCCAGACGCCCTTCACACGCGCGAAAAGGTCGACCATATCCTCGCCGTACATCCTGGGCAGCAGTTCGGCCCGGGCCTGGCCGTCCCCGTGCTCCCCGGAGAGCGATCCGCCGTGCGCGACGACGACTTCGGCGAGCTCCTCCGAGAAGCGCCGGAAGCGTGCGATGCCCGCCTCCGTCAGCAGGTCGAAGTCGATCCGGACGTGGATGCAGCCGTCCCCGAAGTGTCCGTACGGCGTTCCGCGCAGCCCGTGCGAGGTCAACAGCCCCCGGAAGTCCCGGAGATACGCGCCGAGTCGCGCCGGCGGCACCGCGCAGTCCTCCCATCCCGGCCACGCCTCGCTGCCGTCCGGCATCCGGGTCGCCGTACCGCTGGCGTCCTCCCGGATCCGCCACAGCGCCCGCTGCCCGCCGGCGTCGGTGACGACGAGCGCGTCGACGACATCGGCGGCCCGCACGATCTCCTCCGCACGCGCGCGTGCCTCCCCCGCCGACTCCCCGCCCGTCTCCACGAACAACCAGGCCCCGCCGCGCGGCAATCCGCTCGCCCCCGGGGGCACCAGATCGGCGGCCATCCCCTCGACCGTCAGGGGGTGGTGGGGCAACAGCCCGGCCGCGGCCTCGGCGGCGGCGCCCTCATCGGCGTATCCCAACACCGCCAACGCACGCGCGCGTGGCGCCTCCACGAGCCGTACGACCGCCTCCGTGAGGATCCCGAGCGTGCCCTCGCTCCCGCAGTAGGAACGGGCGACATCGGCGCCCTTCTCCGGCAGCAACGCGTCCAGCGCGTACCCGGAGATACGGCGGGGCAGCTCCGGAAACCCGGTCCGCAACCGCGCCAACTCCCCCTCCACCAGCGCCCGTAGGCCCTCCGGTGCCCCGGCCCACTCCTGCCCGAGCCGCAGTCGCTCCCCACCCGCGGTGACGACGTCCAGCTCGCGCACGCTGTCGGCGGTCGTCCCCCACGCCACGCTGTGCGAGCCGCAGGAATTGTTGCCGATCATCCCGCCGAGCGTGCACCGGCTGTGCGTGGACGGATCGGGCCCGAAGCGCAGCCCGTGCGGGGCGGCGGCCTCCTGAAGGCGGTCGAGGACGAGTCCGGGTTGGACGACGGCGGTCCGGGCCTCGGGGTCGAGCGTCAACATGCGGTTCATGTGACGGGTGAAATCCAGTACGACTCCGGTGCCGGTGGCCTGCCCGGCGATGGAGGTGCCTCCACCGCGGGCGACGACGGGCACCCCACTCTCCCGGCACACCTCAAGTACGGCGGCCACGTCATCCGCGTCCCGCGGCGCGACCACCCCCAGCGGGACCCGGCGGTAGTTGGACGCGTCCATGGTGTTCAGCGCACGGGCGGTGACGTCGAAACGCACCTCGCCCCGGACGACCTTGCGAAGCGCTCCCTGGAGATCCGTCATGCGTCCAGCAAACCAAAGCCGCCGTCGTACGCACCCCCGCCGCTTCTCACCACGTGTCACCGCGTCTCACCCGACGGACGAGGTTTCACCCAGGTTTCCTCCAGCGGCTAACCTCCTTCTCGTGGCTGAGATCGAGATCCCCTCTGACATCAAGCCCGCGGACGGACGTTTCGGCGCGGGTCCCTCCAAGGTGCGGACGGAGGCGCTGGACGCCCTGGCCGCCACCGGTACGTCACTCCTCGGCACCTCCCACCGGCAGGCTCCGGTGAAGAACCTCGTCGGCGAGGTGCGCGCGGGCATCTCCGACCTGTTCTCCCTCCCCGAGGGCTACGAGGTCGTCCTCGGCAACGGCGGCTCCACGGCGTTCTGGGACGTGGCGACGCACGGTCTGATCGAGAACAAGTCGCAGCACCTGACCTTCGGCGAGTTCAGCTCGAAGTTCGCCAAGGCGGCCAAGCTGGCGCCGTGGCTGGCCGAGCCGACGGTCGTCGCGAGCGACCCGGGCACGCACCCCGAGCCGGCCGCCGAAGCGGGCGTGGACGTCTACGCCTTCACGCACAACGAGACCTCGACGGGTGTCGCGGCCCCGATCAAGCGGGTCGCGGGAGCCGACGAGGGCGCGCTGGTCCTGGTCGACGCCACGTCCGGCGCGGGCGGTCTGCCGGTGGACGTGACCGAGACGGACGTCTACTACTTCGCCCCGCAGAAGTCCTTCGCCTCCGACGGCGGCCTGTGGATCGGCGTATTCTCGCCGGCCGCGATCGAGCGCGCGGAGCGCATCCACGCGTCCGGCCGCCACGTCCCGGAGTTCTTCTCGCTCCCGACGGCGATCGACAACTCCCGCAAGAACCAGACGTACAACACCCCCGCCCTCGCCACGCTGTTCCTCCTCAACGAGCAGCTGAAGTGGATCAACGGCCAGGGCGGCCTGGCCTGGTCGACGTCCCGCACGAAGGACTCCTCGACCCGCCTGTACAGCTGGGCGGAGGAGTCCAAGTACGCGACCCCGTTCGTCACGGACGCCACCAAACGCTCGCAGGTCATCGGCACCATCGACTTCGCCGACGAGATCGACGCGGCCGCGGTCGCCAAGGTGCTGCGCGCGAACGGCGTCGTCGACACCGAGCCGTACCGCAAGCTCGGCCGCAACCAGCTGCGCGTGGCGACGTTCCCGGCGATCGACCCGGCGGACGTCGAGGCACTGACGAAGTGCGTCGACTACGTCATCGAGAAGCTGTAGCCACTCCGAACGAGACAACAAGAGGCGCCCCGCGGTTGAACCGCGGGCCGCACCATCGCCTCCGCCTATTCGGTACGACCCCGCCCGCACG